>JAIRRD010000162.1 GCA_031256155.1 Holophagales bacterium | reverse complement strand
CTTGTTCATCATAGTCACGTTTGCAGCTCCCACCGGCTCCAGGACGGCCACCACCTTCTTTTGGTCATCGGGGAGGGGGGCTTTAGCGGCAGCATCGGCCTGTTTTTGCTTTTTGCTCTGCGCCTGTGCGACTGGCGTGAAAAGGCAAAAGAGCGCCATAAGCAGCGCGGGAGCCTTAAGTAGATTGTGAAGGTTGTGTTTGAACATTAGATTTCTCCTTTCTGTTCATAAAAATGTTGATTGTTGGATGTAGTAGTCGTTTACTTGTGGAGCATAACAACGCTCCACAAGTAAAATGCGCGGATGCGCCAGACTGCACCGTACTGGAGCGAGCCGCCGACAGGCGGGGAGCGCAATGAGAGGCTTAGGCGATACATCCTCGGTTGTTACAATTCTAAAGTCCATTCGCTATACTCACGTTTTTGTTCACAGAGCTATCGCCTCTTCAGCTCAGCGTCTGTGAGGACACCGGCTGTTTTCAAAGTGCCGTTGCTGAGTGTGCATGAGATATTTGTGGGCGTACCGCCTCTCGCTGCTCTCCACTCAAAAGTATTAAAGTTCACTTCTTCAGTGACCTTCAGCCGAATCCTTGAACCTTCCATTTCATAAGTCCCCTTGTAGTGGGGTCTGATTGTGCCGCCCTCTTCAATGTGGGACTCCCACCGGAAATCATTTGTAAATTTCAATGTGCAAGTGACACCATTCTTATCCGTACCTACCCAGTTACCAATAAAGGCATTGCGGCTCACAGGCGCTTCAACGACAGGAGCGACCTCCACAGGCTTTGATTTGCAGCCCATGGCCAGTATCAATACCGCAGGCGCGATACATGCCAAACCTTTTGTACTCTTTTTCATGTTTATCCCTTCTTTATTTATGACCAGGACATTCGCCCTTTGGAGTTAGTTACAGTAATTTGAGACTGCTCAGAAAACTTCCATCTCAAAATTGCGGAACGCGATTTTGAGATGAAACCATCACATTAATCCAATCCCGAGAGCAAGTCCCTTATGATGTTGTTCACCTTTTGCTGCACCTGATCCCTTATCTTCTTTTGAATCAGCGTCTTGCCTATTTCAGTGAATGACTGCAACTCAAGTTCAGCATTAGAGCCATCTCCATTCTGATCCGTTAACATGAAATATATCCTGCCGCTCACCTTTGAGGTTCTGAACTGCAAGTTTTCATCAATAGTCACGCCCGAAAGGTCAATTTCCAGTGAATAGCTGTTTCTGTTTGCATTCCACTTGGCATTTGACCTGTTGTTCATCAGGACGCGCCGGATTTCGCCCTCCATGTCATTCATTATGGACTGAGGCGTATCAGCGGGGTTTCTGCCGGACATCGAAACATTCACCTGTTTTAGCAGGGACTCCATCAAATCCTGACAGGCATCTGAGATTGATTTGGATGACTGCGATGTCACCAGCTTAGTTTCAGCACCGACCACCCTGCCAGTCACGATATTGATCGCCTGGCCGGTTATTTGCATGACACCATCATTCAGCATAGTCAGTTCAGAAATAATCACGAAATCAGCACCCTTAAATTCCCCCAGACCTCTGACCTCTGCATCGGAATAGAGACCGGATGTCCTGACCTGATCATGTTCGGCAATAATTTGATCAGTGTTGGCCCTGTCAAATAGCTGGAACCCCCTTGTCTTTGTAACAACTGAAGTGAACTGGCCTTTAACCAGATTTCTCAGTTCACTACTGCCACGAGGTTCCTGTATGGCAATCTTAAGGTCGTCAGCCGCCGTAAGACAGGCGCAAAATAGCGCCGCGGCGGTGAAGAGCTGGATTTTGAGAAGATTGTGTCTGAACATTAGATTTTTCCTTTCTGTTCATAAAAATGATGTAAAAACGTTTACTTGTGGAGCACAACAACGCTCCACAAGTAAAATGCGCGGAGGCGCAGGACTGCGCCGTAATGGAGCGATCTGCCGACAGGCGGGGAGCGCAATGGGAGGCACAGGCGATACATGTCCGGTTGTTACGGTTGTAAAGTACATTCACTATACTCATGTTTTTGTTTGCGGAATTGGAAGCTCATTTAGCGGGTACCATGAATCCACTGCCTATATGGACAGGGGTGTTACGGTCTGTACTGGTGCCGTCGCCAAGCTGGCCGTCAGCATTATTTCCCCAAGCCCAAATGCTGCTGTCAGACTTCAGTCCTAAGGTGTGAGCACCGCCAGGCGACACAGCCGCCCAGTCCTTTGCCGAGCCAACCTGGACAGGTGTGTTTCGGTTAGTTGTGGTTCCATCACCATTATTTCCCCAAGCCCATAGGCTGCCGTCCACCATAATGGCCAAGGGGTGATCATAGCCTGCAGCGATTGTTGTTATTCTGGGAATCACTTTTGCCTTACAAGAAACAAGGGAGAGGGCGAGCAGTGTAGCGGCTGCGGCCGTGGCGGCAGATGCTGACATTTTGTGGATTGCGGACAGAAAAGTTCTGTGTGTGCTCATAACTTAAAGCAATTCCTTTTGAAACGTGCCATTTGGCACAGATTGTGTGTGCTGCGTACATATTTCACTTCCCACCGTGTGAAGGTGGGAACAAGGACGCTGGTGCGAATTATTGTGTGGAGTATAAATAATATAATTGTTGTAAATAATTGATATACAATCCAGCCGTCTTTAAAAGAAATATATATATTTTATAAATATGTTTTTGACAATTTTGATATATTCAGCATCTTTGAACTCTGTATTGATATGACTCAGAATGGTATTGAATTTGAGTTTTTTGCAAGCAACTGCGCGCATTTTAAAGCAATGCCGATTCCAGACGAACTACCATCGTTCATTGTTTTTTAAAAAAACTTTATGAAAAAATATTTACTTGTGATAAAGTCTTGGGTTGGAATGATAGTTTTTCTGCATTTCAGTATTTGACAAAGACAACATTCAATGACTGTATGTTCGTTTACTTCAAACAATTAGATATTTTGTTCCCACCTTCACACGGTGGGAACACTTCATTTAATATAACAACCTCATCTATGGTCGTTATTATATATCTTCTTTGATTCCAACATTCTTTAGCCATAGAACTTGAATGTTTGGATCATTGCTGGGTTCCGCACCGTTTTTCAGCGTCACAAGCCTAAGCGGCGCGTCAGCGAAGCCTAGCAGAATTCCATCGCTGACACGCTTAAAGTGACCTGGGAGACACTGGGCGTTATGCGGAAGTGCCCACGAAATCTTGATGCTTCCATGTTCCCCTGTGATGAAAGCATTTGGCCATGGGTCGGCAACAGCTCTGATTTGGTTGAATGCTTCCCGCGATGTCATTTCTTTTTTTAGATGGCTGTCCTCTGGCTTGCGTCCGCCAAAATATGAGGATTTGCCCAATGCTTTTTGGGAGATGCCTGAAATAGCTTTATTGACAAGCAGGGGAATCGTTTCGCGCAATAATTCGTATCCTGCATAGGCCGCTTTGTTTGTGAGACTCAGGGCCGTTTCATCCCAAACGATAGGAATTTCTTTTTGGCCGAAAATATCGCCATCATCCGGTTTGGGCGTCATGGCATGCAGAGTGATGCCTGTGCTGGTTTCACCATGTACCAATACCCAGTTGATTGGTGCTCTTCCGCGGTATTTTGGCAGCAACGAGCCGTGCATGTTAAAGGCTCCCGCTTTTGGAATTTGCAGGATTTTTG
>JAIRRD010000146.1 GCA_031256155.1 Holophagales bacterium | reverse complement strand
AGTCTGTCGAGAGACAAAATTATGGGAATCAAAATGACCGCGTATTGCTTGTAAGCGAGCAATAGCAATTTGCGCTTTCATAGTCCATTTACGGCGAGTCAAGCCCGCCTATGGACTATGAGCGGCCGGGATTCGCAAGCGAATCCCGGCATAGCGGTTTAACTACAATAAGTTAAACCGCTATGCGAGCGAAAATAGCTATATGAGTTGGAAATTTCCCCAAAAACTTCAATATCGAAATTGCGGAACGCGATTTTGATGTGGAATTGCTATGAATATCACCGATGTCAAATATTTTTTTTAAAAACGAAATCATCAAATCATAGCACAGAACCTTGCTATTACTGAACTTCAAGGACTCGTGCGTAAAATCGGTAAATTTTTTTTGATTTTTATCCTACAAATTTTTGACGAAATACGTTAGCATGATACACATGTTTAGGAAATCGCGCTCTCAGGTAGCGATTCGTACGAATCAGCCCTACCCAGACAGCTTACTGACTTTCATGGTTGTGTTTACTCAACGCACCTTTAAGCTAACTGTGCGCCGTAAGATTGTTTTTTGGGTTTTTGGGATCACTTTCATAATTGGCATCACTGCTATCAGCGGTAGCGGATACGGATTGTGGGCCACCAAAAAGTTAATGAGTTTTAACGCTCTTGAGGAAGAGACGAAGCAGCAGCAAGAGCAGCTTCGTGAGAGTCTGGAGCAGGCCAACGGCTTACAGCAGGAGCTAGACAATCTGTATGCCCTTGTTCAAGACCTGATGAAGAAAATAGACCCTCGCGCCGCCGCAGATTTAAAGGTCGGCTCTGAAATCAAGAGCGATGACGACTCTGATTCATCAACATCAAACAAAGCAAACGCTTTAAAAAGCGAACTTGACGCAGCCAACGACCGTCTAAAAGCACTTCAGACCCACATGGCTCCGATTATCTTACGCTCATATCACACCCCAGCCGTTGAGCCAACGGTCGGTCACATCAGTTCTGGATTCGGCACACGCATCAATCCCTTTTACCGTGCAAACACAGGCGGCGATGGCGTAATGAGTTATCACACCGGAATAGACATAAGCAACGCGCCCGGCACCCCAATACAGGCAACCGCCAACGGCGTAATAACGACCGTAAAGTTTCTTGAGAATTATGGTTTGACAGTAATAATCAGCCATACCAAAGAGTTAGAAACCCTGTACGCGCACTTACGGACCGCTTATGTTCGTGAAGGCGACAAAGTAGGGCGCGGACACATAATCGGTCTTATGGGTAATTCAGGCAGGACCACAGGCCCCCATCTGCATTACGAAGTAAGAAAGAACGGAACCCCAGTTGACCCTAAACCCTATTTACGCCTTCAACGCCAGTGGCTGGCTGGTTTAAAATAAGTTGAGGCAACGCCCGTTATTCGGAGCCCAGGATGAAAAAAAGCTTTGACAACTCAACTTCTGTCATATCGATACTCAGTCGTAGCAGTCTTTGGAAGGGCGAGATTCACGCAGGTTCGGAAGCCCTCAGGATTGAAGGTGGGCTGGAAGGTGTTGTTTATTCAGAGGGCGAAGTCACGGTAGCTGCGACTGGAGTAGTCAAAGGCACGATACACGCCAAGCATCTTATAGTCACCGGGTACGTGGAAGGTATTTTCCGCATATCCGAGTGTCTTGAAATTCATGGCACCGGATGCCTTGAGGGCGAAGCCGAAGTCGGCTCACTAGTTGTTGACGAAGGCGGGACATTGCAGGGCACCTGCGTCAGGCGTGGTTACACAAAGCCCCAAGGTTTACAGAGTCAGGCAGACAAGGCTCAAAAAAAATAGGCAACCACTGGACATCATTACAAAATAAGATAGAATAGTAACCAGCCACTGGTCCCGTAGCTCAGCTGGATAGAGCATCAGACTACGAATCTGGCGGTCGGGCGTTCGAATCGCTCCGGGACCACCATTAATTTAGGGCTGCCCCAAAAACTTCCATATCAAAATAGCGGAACGTGATTTTGATATGGAACCGCCACAGCGCCGACCATCGCCATTCACTGCCGATCAGCCGGATCAGGCGGCAGTTCCATCTCGCGTCCCATTTTCCAGAGATCCTCAAGTTTGTAGTAGTTACGCGTATTCTCATTCATCACATGAACAATCAAATCCCCATAGTCCATGAGAATCCAGTCACCCGCCGCATCGCCCTCCTGTGACACAGGGCGCTCACCATGCTCCCTTAGCGCCTCAAAGATAGCCTCAGCGATAGCCCTGTTCTGACGGTCACTGCTACCACTCATGAATGCGAAAATATCCGCGAAGCTGGCAACATTTTGCACATCAATCAGACGTATTTGCCTGGCTTTTTTCGATCTGGCGGCTTCAACAACACAGGCCAATCGTTCATCAAGGGGCATCGAACCTCCCGGGATCAGGTTAAAAATTCAAGGTATAGCCATTTTCAGTTGTATTGCTCGCTTAAAGGCGAGTAAAGCCCACCCGCAAGCAATACAGGCCAGGATTTGCAAACAAATCATGACACAGCAGTTTAACTATGAAAAGTTGAACTGCTATACAGCTTTTCTTTCACAATAACACGTTTTACTTGCTCACAGAGACCAGTCGGTTCCCCACCATCCATTAGTCGGTTCCGAATTTGGCTGGATGCCAGATTCAACTCTGTACCCGGCAAAAGAACCATCTCACCAGCCTCACCAGACCACACATCCCGCACGCGGGAACATAAAACATCCGGCAATCCCGTAAGCACAGCCGATTTATCCATCGTTAAGCCAGCATCACAAGCACGAATTACCGTAGCATCAGGCCGTACCCCCACAGAAACAGAAGTCATCTCCAAAATCCTGCCCGATTCCCGCCAATCAGCAAAATCAGCGACCCTATCAGACCCCATTATTAATATCCACGCCACATCTGGTTCGCGCACACACAGCGTCTCCAAAGTATTGACAGTATAGCTCACTCCCCCAAGTTCCAATTCCACAGTATCAACACAAAAAGGCGTATTCACAAGCATTTCACGCAACATAGCAAGCCGCGCATCCGGTCTCGCCGCAGAATCATATTTTTGAGGACTTATAAAAGTAGGAACAAAGCGCAGTTCATCAAGGCGCAAGCATTCCCAGGCAAGCCAAGCCAGCTTGAGATGACCATCATGAGGCGGATCAAAAACGCCCCCTAATAACCCAACCCGTCTCATGAAATCACGGACAATTCATTGTGAATACGATAGACAAGCTGTTTCAGGCCCTCGCCCGTAACAGCGGAAACAAACATAGGCGTCAAACCGCGCTCACGGCACAGTTCCTCGAAATTTTCACGTCTCCCCTCATCCTGCAGAGCATCCAGCTTTGTAGCAACCAGCCAGCGCGGTTTAGCAAACAGAATCTCAGAAAACTTTGCCAACTCATTTTCAATAATACACACAGCATTTTCCGGCTCCTGCATAGGGTCTGACAGATCAACCAAATGCAATAGCATCCTGGTTCTTTCAACATGTCGCAAAAACTGTATCCCCAAACCCGCACCCTGCGCGGCACCCTCAATCAGTCCAGGAATATCAGCTATCACGAAACTATCTATATCCGTAACCGACACAACGCCCAGCTGAGGTTCCAGCGTAGTAAAAGGATAATCGGCTATTTTTGGCCGCGCCGCACTCACGCGGCTCACCAGAGTGCTTTTGCCAGCATTCGGGAAGCCCACAAGCCCGACATCAGCAATCAGTTTCAGTTCCAAATCCAGATCGCGCATCTCACCCATTTCGCCGGGCTGAGATTTTCTGGGTGTACGATTAGTTGCGCTCTTAAAGTGATTATTACCAAGGCCCCCCCTGCCTCCCCTCGCAACACAGACACGCTGGCCATCTTCCAGCATTTCAGCCAGCATTTCACCAGAATCAGCATCACGGACAACAGTGCCAAGCGGAATTTCAAGCGTGACACTCATGCCATTTTTACCCTTACGCAGCGCCCCCTCACCATTCATCCCTCGCGCCGCAGAAAAAGACCTTTGATGTCTGTAAGGATTTAGAGTATTGAGGCTACGGGTAGATTTAAGATAGACACTGCCACCATCGCCCCCATCGCCCCCATCAGGGCCGCCCAATTCAATAAACTTTTCGCGGCGAAAACTTACCGCGCCAGCGCCACCATTGCCAGCTTCCACATGTATTTGCAGATGGTCAAGGAACAAATTGTAGAACTAACACGCTTCAACAGGGTCAATGTGAATAAACCTGCCGTGCTGACCTTTGTTCTGGAACCTGACTTTTCCTGTGATTTTGGCGAACAAAGTGTGATCAGTACCCATACCCACATTGACGCCCTTTTTAAATTTAGTGCCACGCTGGCGCACCAGAATAGAACCGGCAGAAACCAGTTCACCTCCAAAAGCCTTGACTCCAAGGCGCTTCGCCTGAGATTCACGGCCATTTCTACTGGAACCAACACCTTTTTTATGAGCCATGACAGAACCTCGCTTTCTTTAACCCTTAATGCCCTTGATACGGACTTCAGTAAAACCTTGACGGTGTCCCTGAGTCCGGCGATATGTCTTCATGCGGTGGCTCTTGAAGATAACGATCTTTTTCGCACGAGCGTGTCGTATGACCTCAGCCTCAACAGACGCCCCGGCAAGCACAGGACGGCCGATAGCCACATTACCGTCCCGCTCCAAAAACAGAACCTGATCAAAAGAAAAAGTATTTTTAGGTTCAACATCCAGCCGCTCCACGCGGAGGATATCACCTTCTTCAACGCGGTACTGTTTACCGCCTGTTCTAATCACTGCGTACATAAAAATCTCCAAAGGAGGTCGGGCGGCGTAAAATTACGCACTTGCGGAGCACCGACAAAGGCATTACAGATTGGCACAAAATTTTTCAGCTTTCAAGAATTATTTTCTATATAGCAATTCCCTTTGAGAAGGTAAACTGCTCTAAGCTGGGATTTGCTTGCCGCAAAGAGAGCATCGCAAGCGCAAAATGCTTAAGATGCGCCGAGAGTGAAGCGAGCCGTCACAGGCGGGTAGCGGGGAGCCGTAAGTTGAACCGCTATAATAAAGCAGAACGCAACTTTGTAGCGGACGGCGAAAGGGATGGGCAGGCGTACAACTTGGAGTTTGAAATTACTTAAAGCTTGTTTATAATCAACAAGATGTCGGACATTTTTCTATGAATTATCCAAACGCTAATCATGGGAAGCGTAGCTTTCTGTCGGAACTGCCTGTGGCGGAGGCTGAGGAATTGTCTGGCTTGAGTGAAATACGTAATTATTCAAGCGGAGCGACTATTTTTTCCCAAGGGGAAAAAATGCCTGGCGTTTTTGTTGTCTCTAAAGGCGCTTTTAAAATATTCCGCTCCGTTGGACAAGGGAAAATTCAAGTACTAGATATCCTGAGGCCCGGTCAATGTATAGGTGAAGTTCAGGTTTTTAGCGATGGTGTAGCTGTTTCTAACGCTGAAGCTAGGGGAAATACAGAGTGCTGGCTTATACCCCCTAATGTTTTACGCAAGATGGTCTATAAAAACCCCATTGTTTCTGAAGTCATGCTTCGCCATCTAGCTGCAAAAATCAAGCATCTTGTGCCATTGGTAGAAACCATAAGCCTGCGCAGCGTTCCTGAACGAGTAGCTCAGTTGATTACCGAACGCTACGATTTAATGCCAGATAAAGATTTTGTAGAATTCAAAGAGAGGCAGGAAGAACTGGCTCAGTACATTGGTTCCAGCC
>JAIRRD010000106.1 GCA_031256155.1 Holophagales bacterium | reverse complement strand
CTCTATCTCAAAGAAAACGGTGATGAAATAATCAGAATCATCAGCACACGAAAAGCAGAACCACATGAAATGAGACTCTATGGCAATCGTAAGAGATGTGTCAGGATTAGTTTTTAAGTCCTGACTGCGTATTGTAGGTGGGTTCTGCCTGTAATTCTTGAACTTGGACGATTACTTTGCAAATATTGTTTGGATTTAGTTTGCAAGGCTGTTCGCTTGTTTCATTTTTTTTCATCAGTTTCAGGAACTCTTGGCATTTTGCACAAATGGCCGGGTTCGTCATGAACACCGTCAGCTCTGCTCCTGTTTCTGGTGCTAGTTTCCGCAGTTTGGCCAGTGCCATATCGCGGCAAAATCTATATTGTTCGTCTGCGTCGAAAACATCGTCTGGTGCCAGCGTTTTACGAAAATCCTTGTATCTGGCATTAATCGGTTTTATGTCCTCGTGAGAGCTTATTTTTCCCAAGTCTAACAAGATTCGATTAAACATTTTCTGTTCCTTTCAATAAAAGAGTCATGTTCTATATGTCTCCAATAATTCATTATATTCTGGCGATGCAGTTCGGTCTATAGTTTTTTCCACCACAGGTAGTCCTTGTTAAGTGAGGTAATTGCAAAATCCTGCGTTCCGTCTGCTCCCGACATCCGCAGTCTCTGGCTGGATTTCGTAATTTGTTAATTGTAGGCAAGTTACGCCAGAGTCTGCTCCAATCGGGCGCAGCCTGCCACTCCGTGGACTTGCAAAACCAGAAGTTTTGCAAGTGGCTCAAGTTACTAAATGCCTTCAGACGATATAGCAATTTTCGCTTTCATAGTCCATTTACGGCGAGCCAAGCTCGCCTATGGACTATGAGCGGCCGTGATTCGCAAGCGAATCCCGGTATAGCGGTTTAACTACAATAAGTTAAACCGCTATACAATGAAATAGGGATTGTGTCACCGGATGATCTTTTGACAGGCGCACAAATCCACCGCTTGTTCAGCTTCATTTTCAATGTTTTCCTCAACCTCTGCTCCTTTCCCCATAATTGGCCTCACAGGTGGCATTGCCTCCGGTAAGAGTACTGTCGCGGCTCTTTTGAGGGAGCGCGGATGGGCTGTCATTGATGCTGACTTGGTTGCCAGGGAGGTGGTGGGGTCTGGCACGGCTGGTCTGGATTGTGTTGTCAGGGCTTTTGGTGCCGAGGTGCTTGATGAGGGCGGGGGACTGAATCGCGTTTATCTTGCAGAAAAGGTGTTTTCTGATCCTGTGATGCGCCGACGCCTGGAGTGTCTGATGCACCCGCTCATTGAAAGCGAGATACACAGGCTTGTGGAGGCACTGCCTGTATCCACGAAAGGCGTTGTGCTGGATGCGGCGCTTTGGGTGGAAATTGGCAGGGGACACGCCTTTGACGCGCTATGGGTCATAGACGCACCGGAAGTATTGAGAACAGAGCGTCTTATGAGGCGTGATGGACTGGATAGTCAAGCCGCCGTATCCAGGATGGCCTCTCAGGCCTCATGCGCTGAAAAGGCGCTGCACGCCGATTTACTGATTACTGCCGATGGCCGCGACCTAGTCAGTCAGTTTGAAAGCGCGGAAGCGTACATTCTGGCAAACTGGAAGATGGTTCGCGCGTCCAACTGGAGACACATCATGCCTTGTCCTTTTTCACCTGAGCAGTTGCAATCGGTTTTGAGTAATTTACTTGCCCGCGGCGGTGACTATGCCGAGGTGTTTGTGGAGCAGCGCAGAGCCTGTGGGTTGGGTATGGATGACGGCCGCATGGAAGATGTCCTGGCCTCGGAGACTTTTGGTGTGAGTCTCAGGCTGATGGATGCCGACACAACGCGCTTTGCCGATTTGATTGCACCCAGCGTTTCTGAACTGCTGGAGGCGGCTTCGGATTTAGCTTCTCCTGGTACGGGCGATCCTGTGCTTTGCCCCACGTTGGAGATAATGAAATATCCCACTCCATGCGCGGTTGAAATAGACCCTGCCAATGTGCCTATCGCAGAAAAGGTGTCTGTTGTCAGGGGTGCGGAGGCGCTGGCGCGGACTTACACGGAGTCACTGCGTCCGGGTGCGCTGCGCCAGGTGGCTGTGGGATATGGAGATAACACGCAATGTATTTGGGTCGCCTGCGCTGCGAGGTCAGAGAGAGACTGGTGTGCGCGTATCGCGTCCGATTATCGCGTCCAGGGCGTTCTTCGCGTCAGCGTGACGGCAGGGAAGGACGACCAGCTTGAAATGGGTTATAAGGCGCTGGGGGAATCGCGGGGCTTTGAACTTTTTTCAAAGGAGGCCGTTGAACGCACAGTCAAAGAGGCGGCGCGTCTTGCTGTTCAGGCCTTGGATGCGCTGCCTGCGCCCGCTGGTACTTTCCCTGTAGTCCTTTCGAGCAGTGCTGGCGGGACTATGATTCACGAGGCCTGCGGTCATGGACTAGAGGCCGATCTCGCTCTGGCGGGCATGAGCGCCTTTGCTGGCAAGCTGGGGGAACAGGTGGCCGCGCCATGTGTAACGATTGTCGACGATGGGACGCTGCCGCACAAGCGCGGTTCGCAGTCTGTTGATGATGAAGGGCTGCCTGTTCAGCGGGTTGTATTGATAGAAAACGGTATACTCAAAAATTATCTGCAATCCCGTAAAACGGCGCGGCGCATGGAAACCATGCCGACCGGCAATGGCCGCCGCGAGAGCTACCGCCACATTCCGATTCCCAGAATGAGAAATACCTTTCTGGCACCGGGAAAGGAGAGCGCCGATGATGTTATGAGTGGCATGCCCCGGGGACTTTTGGTGAAGCATATGGGAGGCGGTCAGGTTGATACGGTGACAGGTAATTTTGTTTTTCAGGTGACAGAGGGTTACTGGGTAGAAAATGGCAAAATAGCATATCAAGTAAAAAATGCGACACTCACGGGATGCGGGCCGGAGGTGCTCAGGCAGTTGACCAGGATTGGCAATGATTTGGAACATTTCGATATAGGCACATGCGGCAAAGACGGGCAGGGTGTACCTGTCTCAGATGCCTTGCCCACCATTCTCTGCCCAGCGTTGGTGGTGGGAGGTACAGCCGAGCATGAGGGTTGCCACGGTGAGTAATCAGGGTGATGCTGCGGATGACCGCAATTCTTATAGATTTGCCAGCTCTGACAACACGCTTGGTCGGCTGGTGATAGATGTCTGCGGTATTTCGATTGGCGGGCCGACTCTGGCCGTCATTGGCGGCCCATGCGGTGTTGAATCCAAAGAGCAGGTCTTTGCTGTTGCCAGGTACATTACTGAATCAGGTGTTGGATTATTCAGAGCGGGCGCTTTCAAGCCCAGAACTAATCCTTACAGTTTTCAGGGACTTGGGCAGGAAGGTATTGAGCTTCTTGCTTTGGTCAAGAGGGAATTTAATTTGGGAATTGTCACAGAAGCAACAGACCTGGAGTCATTTCCTGGTGTTGAGAAGGTTGCCGATGTGGTGCAGATTGGTGCACGCAATATGCAGAATTTTGCCCTGCTGCGGCGTGCGGGCATTAGTGAAAAACCCATACTGCTCAAGCGGGGGCAGGGTGCCACGCTTGAGGAATGGCTGCTGGCAGCCGAGTACATTCTTTCAGAGGGGAACGCACGCGTGATTTTGTGTGAGAGGGGGATACGGACTTGGTCCAATCACGCGAGAAACACTTTTGATGTGAGTGTTATTCCCGCAGTCAAAGCATTGAGCCATCTGCCGGTTATTGCTGATCCTAGCCATGCTGTGGGCAGAAAAGACCTAGTAATTCCCTGCGCGTTAGCCGGTGTTGCGGCTGGAGCGGATGGAATTTTGGTTGAAACCCATTGTCAGCCATCAAGTGCGCTTTCAGATGGACAGCAGGCGCTGTTACCGAATGAATTTTCGATGCTGGTTAATCAAGCGTTTAAGATAAAAAACAGTTTGCAATTAGTTGATACAAATAACGGCCTTTGTTTTTAGTTCCTTATACCGAGCCGCGTTCTTTTGTGCGATTCGGTATGAGAACTAATTAATATCACAATGCCGTACAGAATTGCACCGGAGACAATAAAACTATCCGCTAGATTAAAAACCCAGTATTCCCAGGAACCGAACCAGAAATCCAGAAAATCAACAACATGGCCTCGCACTAAACGATCCAGACCGTTGCCAAGTGCACCTCCCAGTATTAAACCAAGGGCGCAGCGATGTGAGCCTGGTGTATTGGACTTGATAAACTCCCATCCGAAATAGACAAAAGCGGCAAGTCCGGCAACCAGGAATATAGCCCCTCGTAGCCAGGGAGAGGCGTTCTGCAATACTCCAAAAATCGCGCCTGGATTAAAAGTCAGTTTTATGTAGAAAAATCCTTTGATGACTGTGAGTTGTTCACCTGGTTTTAATATTTTCAACACCCATATTTTTGAGACTATATCCAACAGCAGTGCTGTCAGGGGTAAAATCAACCACAATAAACGCTGTTTCATACAATCCTCAACAATTTTATAGTTTATCACTGTGCTGCAACCACTCCATAACACCTTGGGCATAGATCGGCATCTTCCCCCTGACCGGCACCGCCTGAATGGTTCCAGCACCTTGGGCAACGTGTGCCGCTGTGAGGTTCAACCGCGATTTCGATGGAATTGCCTTCTGACAGTTTTAAACCTGAGATTACAAAGAGGTCTTCAAGACATTCGTTCAGGGTGTTCAGTAATTCAATATCTGCGGCTGGGAGCGTCAAATGCACGTTTGCGTCCAGACTGGTGCCAATGAGTTTGGAAGCGCGGTGAGGTTCCATGGATGCCTGTACGGCTTCCCTGATTTCCCAAAAACGCCGCCAGCTATTTAATACCGGAACGTCACCAAATTCAGGAAATCGCTGTTCAAAAACAGTGGAGTCGGTTCCTGGCAGATATTCCCATACCTCGTCGGCTGTAAAACTTATAATGGGCGCTAAAAGTAAACAAAGACCCTGGGTTACTTTCCAGCAGAGTGTTCTGCATGATTGACGTCTTGTTGATGAGACGTCATCACAGTACAAGCGGTCTTTGATGATTTCAAAGTAGCGGTTGGAGAGGTCAAGCTGGCAGAAGCCCAGCATGGACTGGGTCGCTGCCAGGAAGTTGAAGTCCTGGTACGCTTGAATTACTTCTTTGGTCAAATTTTGGAAAGAGTTCCATATCCAATGATCCAGGGGTGTCCATTTTTCTTCCGGTACGGCATCTCTTGAAGTGTCAAAGCCATCTATGGCACCTAACATGAAACGCAGTGTGTTACGCAGCTTGCGATAAGAGTCCGAGTTACGTTCCAGAATTTCTTTGGAAATACTAATATCGTTGTGGTAATCGGCGCTGGCAACCCATAGGCGGAGTATGTCTGCGCCCATAGTCTTTGCGATTTCATCAGGCTCAATGGCGTTGCCCAGGGATTTAGACATTTTCTGGCCTTTGCCGTCCAGTAGGAAGCCATGTGTCACAACTGTGTCGTAAGGTTTATTTCCGCTTACGGCCAGATTGAAGAGCAGAGAACTGTGGAACCAGCCTCGATGCTGATCTGAGCCTTCCAGATAGATAAAACTGCCGTAATCTTCTGGACGCATTTCGGTGTGTGTTTCTGCAACTATCGTTGCTGATACTCCGGAATCAATCCAGACATCCAAAATATCTGTCTCTTTCTGAAATTCTTTGGAACCGCACTTTGAACAGACAGAATTTGGCGGCAGGAGGCTTTCAATACTGAGTTCACTCCAGGCTTCCACCCCCCCTCTTTCAATTGCTTCCGCCGCAGTTTTGAAAATGCTGGGGTCAATCAGAGGTTCGCCGCAGTCGAGGCATCGCAAAACAGTGATGGGAGTCCCCCAGGCTCTCTGTCTGGAAATACACCAGTCCGGACGGTTTGAAATCATTGCGTGAATGCGGTTTCTTCCTTGGGGGGGAACCCAGGCAGTGGTGTCAACACCTGCTAAACCCAGCTCACGTAAGCTGTCTCCGCCTTGAATCTGGTCGTCCATTGTGATGAACCACTGCTCAGTCGCACGGAAAAATATGGGGGTTTTAGTCCGCCAGCAGTGCGGATAACTGTGCCGCAATTTTTCTTCGTGTAACAGTACCCCGATTGAACGCAAGCGATCAACTATTATCGGGTTTGTATCGAAAATGTTCTTACCTTCCAAATCGGGGTCATTCACCGATGAGGTGAAGCGTCCATCGGGGCCAACAAGCTGTAAAAGGCCAAGATGATTTGCTGTATTGAAGTCGTCAACGCCGTGATCCGGTGCTGTGTGAACCAGACCGGTACCAGTATCGTCAGTCACGTAGTCGGCAAGCAGTACGTGGCTGAATCTATCTATCCACGCATGATTGGCTTTAAGGTTCTGAAAAGCACTCCCCTTGCGAATTTCAACGATATGCAGTTTGATGCCCAATTTGCTCTGCAAATTTTCCAGTAGAGAGACAGCCACGACATAATAGCGGTTTTCAGCCTGAGTTATGGCGTATTCCATATCAGGGTGCATGGCTATAGCAAGGTTGCTGGGCAGTGTCCATGGAGTTGTTGTCCAGATTGGAAGGTACAGCGGAACAGGCAGATTGTTTTTTTTGGCTTCTTCGTCCGAAACCGGAAATGCCACTGTTACGGCATCGCTTGTTTTATCGGCATATTCAACTTCGGCTTCGGCCAGTGCTGTACGCGCTCCATAGCTCCAATGAACAACCTTCAGCTTACGTGTAACCACACCGCGCTCAAACAATTTTGCCTGTAGACGCACTACGGCGGCCTCATAGGCTGGAGACATGGTGATATAAGGTTCTTGCCAGGCGCCGAAAACGCCAAGTCGCTGAAAACCAGCCCTCTGGGCATCCACCCATTTTTGGGCGTAAGCTCGGCATTTTGCCAGGAAGTTGGCTCTGCTGATTTCACGGCGCTTTGGTCCCAGCTCTTTTTCAACGGCGTGTTCAACAGGCAAACCGTGGCAATCCCAACCCGGGACATAGGGCGATTCATATCCATCCAGCCAGAGGCTTTTGATAACGATATCCTTCAATATCTTGTTCATCGCATGGCCCGTATGAATTGCGCCATTCGCGTAAGGTGGGCCATCGTGGAGGATACGCCTCCCTTTTCCTCGTCCGGCTTTATTTTCTTTGCGGCGAGTTGCTTCGATTCGCTCGTAAATGCCTATTGAGTTCCATTTTTCCAGACGTTTTGGCTCGCGTTGGGGCAGGTCCGCTTTCATCGGAAATTCGGTTTTTGGCAGGGAAACCGAATACTTTTTCTTTTTGACTTCATTCATGGCGCCCTCGTGCGCGAAAAAGGGGCGCACTTGAGCGCCCTTTAAATTCAGGAACAATTATAGCCATTTTTGGCGCGTATTGCCTGTAGGCAGGCTTTGCTTGCTGTTAAGGGAACAATAAAGCGAAAATAGCTATATCGCTCGCTTAACAGCAGACAAAGCCCGTCTGCTAGTTTCTCACGGGTTTTGAGTACAGCCAAGCGCTGATTTTGCTTAATTTCTTCTTGAGGCTTCTTCTTCCCGGATTTTTGAAAATAGTTCCTCTATCTTATTTCCTTTTTCCATTGAACCATCAAGGTAAAAGCGTAGTTCTGGGATGCGGCGCAGTGAAAGGCGTTGAGCCAAATGAGACCGCAAAAAACCAGCGGCGCGGCCCAGAGCTTTTTGTGTATTTGCGGCTTGGTCTTCATCCCCCAGTACTGTGTAATAAACTTTAGCAATGCCGCGGTCGCCAGTTAGGCGCACTGCGGTTAATGTGACGAAACCCAGTTCCGGATCTTTTAAATTCCGTTGAACTAAGGTTGCAAGCAGGAAATGAATTTGATCTTCTAGTTTTTCAGGACGCAACATGGCTCAATCCTTTAAAAATGCGAATTTGAAATGCGATGCCAATTGGTTTGAGGATTGGTTCGATGAAGACTACTTGAAGCTCTATTCTAACCGTAATGACAATGAAGCTGAAGAGGCGGTTAAAACGGCTTTGCGTATGGCTCCTGATTTGGCGGATGGAATAGTGCTTGATCTGGGCTGTGGTACAGGCAGGCATTTAAGCGCACTGCGGCAGGTAAATCAAAATGCGTTTGGCATTGATCTCTCCAGGACAATGTTGCGTCACGCAAAAAATGATTTGATTGGCAGCTTGATAAGGGCGGATATGAGGTGCCTGCCCATAGCTGATTCGAAGTTGGACGCTGTATGTCTTTGGTTTACGCCCTTTGGGTATTTTTCACAGAAAGAAAACGCGGCACTTTTTCAAAATCTGGCAAACCTTATAAAATCAGGCGGCATTTTGCTGGTTGATTTTTTTAACAGCACTTATGTACTGTCATCTCACAAACTTGAAGAGCGGATAGAACTGGACGGAGCTTTGATTCAAATAAACCGCGTTGTAAATAGAGAAAGAATAGAAAAGCGCATAAAAATTACTTGTGGCAACCGTGACCGCTGTATTACTGAATCTGTCCAGTTGTACACGCCCACAGAACTGCGAAATTTAATTGGTGATAGCGGTTTTAAATTTATGAAATGCTGGGGAGATTACGCAGGAGGCGAATTTCATGCTGACACCTCAATGAGATTTATTAGCGTGTGGCGATGTGGGGTATAGGTTTATACACATTGTCCCGCTGCCACGGCTCAAAACCAGCCTGTCCAATCATCCTTTCAATTTCTTCTCTGTTGACCTTATAAGCAGTGCCTGCGGAACTAACTACATTTTCTTCTATCATCAAACTTCCCATGTCATCGCATCCATAGTGCAGTGCCATTTGGCCAGTTTTGTGCCCCATTGTTACCCATGAACTTTGTATGTGTGGAAAGTTGTCCAGGAAAATACGCGCAATAGCAATAATTCTTAAATACTCGACATCAGTGGTTTCATGTATTTTACCTTTAAAGACGGTATTTCCGCTTTGAAATGGCCAGGCTATGAATGCCGTGTAGTAGCCTCCGTTTTTACGGGACAGCGCCCTGTCCTGCTGGTTTCTGAGGATAAGCAAATGCTCAATGCGTTCAAATGTTGTTTCTGTTATTCCGTACATCATGGTTCCGGTTGTATAAAGCCCAACTGAATGGGCGGCTTCCATTACGTCAACCCAGTCGGCGGTTCCGCTTTTGTGCGGGGATATTTTTTGCCTTATGCTGTCAACCAGGATTTCAGCACCGCCGCCCGGCAGACTGCCAAGGCCGACATCTTTCAATGTTTTTAAGGTGCCCTCTAAACCCAGACCGTTGATTTTGGCCATGTGCTGTATCTCTACGGGGCTGAAACCATGTACCCAGATTCCGCAGTTATTACTTAGAAATGAGACTAAATTCAAATAATAGTCCCAGGACAATTCTGGGTTGACACCGCCTTGCAATAAAAATCCTGTTCCGCCGATTTCTTTGGTTTCAATGGCCTTTTGTTTAAGTTCATTCAATTCTAATACATAGGAATCCGCTGCATTTGCGTTTCTATGAAAAGCGCAGAATGTGCAATGGATATCACAAACATTTGTATAGTTGACGTTTCGGTCAATAACGTAACTAACGCGCTTTGCGTGAGCGTTTCTGTTTCTGACTATAGTTGCCAGTTTTGAAAGCTCCAATAACGAAGCCTCTTTAAACAAACATTGAGCTTCTTCTGTAGTTATACGGTCATTGGCCGTTACTTTATCGAAAACTGCTTTTAGGCTCAAATTGCACTAATCCTGATAAAAAATTCGGGGGCATCAACCCCCGAATAATTATTGCCTTAAATTCAACCACAGGACATTTACTCTCCGGCGGCAGTTTCCAGCTCTCGGGTACGGCTCGCTTGCCTTCGACCCTGTTTCTTGTGAACTTGTATTTCAAGTTTATCAATGGCGTGGGATAAACTTTGGTACATGTCGTCTGTTTCAGCGCTGGCCATGAAAACACCTGTTTTGGATTTGAGAGATATATCAGCTTGATGTCTGTGCTTTTCTACGCTCAAGGTTGTATGAATATCAATTATGTCGTCAATGTAGGTGGACATTTTACTAAGCCTCTCTTCGGCGTATTGCTTAAGGTTTCCCGTAACCTCAACGTGCCTTCCTGTGAAGGTGATCTTCATAGTGTGTGCTCCTTAAAAAATGGGACCTTGCAGGTCCAGATAAAGCGATTCACAAGTGTTGCTAAAAGATAACAAGTTCCCTGTTGAATTGCGTCCAATATACAGTAGGCAGACAGACCCCGTTTTGCATTGAATGGTAAAGTTTTTTAATGATTTCAATGTTTTCATCGGTGCCTGCGAAGCGAGGCGGAAGGGATACGCAGTTCTTCCCTGTACTTGTTCACTGTCCGCCGTGCGACTTTGATACCATCTCTTTCAAGCAATTTTGCGATGGCTTCGTCTGAAAGCGGCTTTGCGGAATCTTCCGCTTGAATGATAGCTTTAATGCGGTGTTTAACCGCAGTTGCAGATACATCATCTCCGCTGGAACTCCCGAGACTGGCGCTAAAGAAATAATTCAAGTCGAAAAGCCCTTGGGGAGTGTGTATCGTTTTAGCTTTTACTACGCGGGAAATTGTGGATTCATGAAATCCGGTCGCTTCTGCAACGTCTCTAAGTACCATGGGGCGCAACTTTTGTGTGCCATGTTCCATAAAGTCCTGCTGCAAACCAACGATACAAGCCGCGACGCGCAAAACCGTGCGATTACGGTCTTCTACGCCCCGAATGAAATCGCGGGCTGACCTGTAGCGTTCACGAATATAATCCCGATCGCTTTTCTCCTGACTTGCGTTTAGAAAGGACTGATATCCCTGATTTATGCGCAGCGATGGAATACCATCATCATTCAGATAGACTTTCCAATTCCCGTCTTCGCCGCGAAGGACGACTACGTCTGGTTTTATGATTCGTTCACTCTCAGGGTCATACGCCCGTCCAGGTGATGGGTTCAGGTGTTTGAGAATATCCATGGCCTCTGTAAGTTCGGTTTCAGAACAATTTAAAGCCTTACGCAGTTTTGTGCTATCTCGCTGACTCAATAAATCGCTGTGAATTTTAATGATGCGGACAGCCAAATCATCGGGTTCCGCGCCCGCGTGTTGTAGTTGGACAAGCAAACTCTCTTGTACTGTGAAGCATCCTACGCCTGATGGGTCAAAATCCTGCAAAATATCAAGGAGATCAGGGAGCAGAGCCACATCTATGCCTAATTCACCGGCAAGCTGCTCAGGCGTTGTCTCAAGAGGGCTGTCTGGATCAACGCGAAGGAACCCTTTTGGGTCTACGTGATCAATCAGGGCTTCTAAAAGTGGTCCTCTGGGGTCGTCTTCTGCAATGGCTTGGTATAACTGAGAAAGCAAGTGCTCATGTAATGTGACGGAACTTGTCAGGCGGTCTTCCCAACTAGTGCGGTCTTCATCAGGGAGGTTGCTGGTGCGCGGAAGATCCATATCCCATGCGTTTTCCGCTCCCATCTCGGTTTCTTGAACCTGGGCAATGCCTTCGTTGGTGAATTTTTCTAAATTATCTTCTGGATTCATTTCCAGGGCTGAGTCAATCATTGGCCCTAGATCAACAGAGTCAATACCTTCCGGGAGTTCAATGCCTTCAATGGTTGTAGCATCGTCAGGCACTTCGGAATCCCTGCCTTCGATCAGTGCTTCGGCTGTTGGCGTTTCTGTCAAGTCATCTGGTACTTCCAACAATGGATTGGCTTCCAACTCTTCTTCAATGGTTTGGGTCAGTTCCTGAAGGTTCATCTGCCATAGTTTGAGCTTCAACTGCATGGCAGGCGTTAGCGCCAAAGTCTGGCTTTGTGTCAGTCTCTGTGAAAGGTGGTGTCCGAGAATTGCCATTAGTAAAGCCTGAATCTTTCTCCCAGATATACTGCTCTTGTGTTCGGGTCTTCTGCGATTTGGTTAGGATCCCCGTGTTTCATAATCATTCCATCTGCCAATATATACGCACGATCAGCAATTTGCAAGGTCTCGCGTACGTTGTGATCTGTAATTAACACCCCTATGCCTCTTGAGTTGAGTTCTGCTATCAGTGATTGAATTTCTATTACGGATTTTGGATCAACACCGGCAAAGGGTTCATCCAAAAGCATTATACTCGGTGAAGTCACCAGGGCGCGGGCAATTTCGCACCTTCGACGTTCACCGCCGCTCAAACTCATGCCCAAAGTATTTCGGACATTTTGTAGTTTAAACTCGACCAACAACTTCTCACAACGCTCTTTTTGCTCACTTCTGGATATGGGCTGAAGTTCTGCCAGTGCCATTAAATTTTCCCAGACACTTAGTCCGCGGAACACACTGGATTCCTGAGGAAGATAGCCGATTCCCATTCTAGCGCGGCGGTGCATTGGGGCACGGGTTATATCCTCTCCTCGCCAGAAAATTTTTCCGCTGTTTGGCGCTTCAACGCCCATAACCATATAAAAAGTTGTTGTTTTGCCCGCGCCGTTTGGACCGAGCAGACCAACTACTTCACCGAGGCCGATTTCTAGTGAAACACCGCGAACAACTGTTCTGTCTCCATACCTTTTACGTAGATTAGATGCTGTTAGCGCTATTTTTTTTATGCCACCTGTTACGGATGACAAGTCGTTCTTTAATGATGTGTTGTTATGTTGCATATTATCGATCAAAATACACCTCGACTTTTCCTCTGGCCCGCCCGGACCAGTTAATAAACGGCTGATTTCTTCCTTGTTCAAAGGTGAGTTCCAGGATATCTCCAATGCCACTTCCCAGATTGCCCTGCAACGAGACACCTCCTTTAGCCGTGATTTGCTTTAAACGATTATTTTCAAGTGTAATAATTGCTTCTTTTGAAGAGAATTTGTAGCTTTTTGCCGAATATTCAACACTCCCCATTAAACGTACTTCCTTGATTGATTTGGCGGAAGCACCGGAAACAATGTTTTCATCTCCAACAAATATAGCATTATCTGCTTTCAAAGTAAATGTTTCCCCTTGAAAATTAAAACTTCCTTGTATCCCGGATGGAAATTGTAATTGATTGCCTATATGCACTATCTTTTCACCTGCAAGCCTACGATCAAGCCCAATTAAAACTGTTGGCTTACCTGTAAAAGTATACACAGATTCAGGAAATTCATTCCATATTAAACTATCGCCACGCAGTGTTCCCCAGTTTTTATAGTCAGTTCTTATTGGTCCATCGAATTCCCAATGAGAAATTGACCCGAATGCGGAGCCGGCAGAAAAACTTCCTCCAGGAATAATTCCATATGCCGCCCCCTCTAAATGCCAAATTTGTTCTTTTATAAGATAAGTCATGATTGGTGCGCTCAGTGAGTTTTCATCCCAGGTCAGGACTGGGTACCCCTCGGAACGAATAGCACCAATGACAATATCTTTAGGAAGTTCATCGCCTGACGCGTTTCTATAAAAAGCCCTTGGTGCTTTCAATATGTATCTTGTTGTATTTCCATTTTTTCTACTTAAATCTAAATCCCACTGAACATCGCCTTCCATTTGCAGTCCGGCACTACTCCATCTGGTACCATTTGCCTTTGCCTGATGAAGATTTACTTTTAGTATTTTTCCTGTTGCATCTGGAGGATTCAACAGGCCGCTGGCTCTAAAATCTTTTAATTCCAAGACGCCTGGTTTATCAGACGCTCCAGACCGTACGGCAATTCCTTCTGATGCAGTTCCTTGCCAGCCATTTTGATGCTCGAACTTGAGCGGCGCCGGAAAGCGCAGTTCTGTTCCCGCAATTTCCATACGTTCAGCCCAAATTTCCCCTCTCTCTAATGTGTCATTGCCGACCAAACGCGCTTTGACATTATTTAAAACTCCTGTTGTTAAATCTTTGGCGCTGAGGCTGTCGGCTGTGAGACTGTTGACCAAATCTGTTCCCATTGAATTCCAGATAATGGGTCCATGCTCCGCTATAAACCAATCATCGTCTTGTTTTCGCCATCCGGCGGGCAGGAAATATTCTCCTTTACCCGATTCGTCTGCTTGAATCCAGTGCAAGGGAGCCAAGCCAAACCAAATATCGTTTTTACGACGCAGAGCGGGGCCTTCGCTTTCAGATTTTCCTGATCCCAGCAAAATGCCATTAATGTCTTTAACCTGAATAAACAGAGGGCCATCTAAAGTGTCGGTTGTTTTTTCGTTTTCGTGAGTTGCTGTCGGCGCTTTAATATGCCAAATCAAGGTTTGGGTTTCTGGATTTTTATTTGAAAGTTCTTCAACATACTTCGCTTCCACGTCTTTGAGTTTTAGAAGATTCTCATCACCTTCAGATGATTCACAAGTCAATGTGTATTCCCCGCCAGTGAGTTTTTCATACCACAGGCCTTTTTCACCCCGCATGCCTTGAAAGAAGGTGTTAGTCATAACAACTTCTTTCACGCCGAGCCGATTCACAGACAAAAAGGATGTGATAAGAATACATACGGCAATTAACAGCCAACCGATCCACTGATAGGCTAAATGCCGGGTGTTCCAAAGTGCTTTCATAAGGCTGTCTCTGAACTCAGAAGCGCGTCAATGCGCCATGATCTTCCCCAGCGAATATGGTCCTGAGGTGAAACAGCTAGGTTTAACACTTGTCCATCCTCAGGAATTTTATCTGAGAATTTTTCATGGGCGAAAAACCATGTGAGTGGCTGTGGCATTTCTTTTAATTTCAGCCTCCAATGTCCCTCGCCAAAACATTCGGGAACGCCGTTCATGCGACCCTGAACTATAGCGGAAACGTCTGGCCATGCTTGACCGTAAGGCTCTAATTTATTTAAAACCTGTCTGTTAGGAATCCAGTTAATA
>JAIRRD010000092.1 GCA_031256155.1 Holophagales bacterium | reverse complement strand
TTAACTTATTGTAGTTAAACCGCTATGCCGGGATTCGCTTGCGAATCACGGCCGCTCATAGTCCATAGGCGAGCTTGGCTCGCCGTAAATGGACTATGAAAGCGAAAATTGCTATAGTGTTCACACTGTTTATTCTCTCTGATGTTATAAAAGTGGTGGGCGATACTTTCCTGGATAAAGTATATTTGGCTGTTTCTTGTGAATCTTTATTGCCTCTGGATGTACAATAGAAGCATGAGAAGTATTTTGATGCGTTTTGTTCTGATTTTGGTATTTTCATTCACCCTGTTTGCTCAGCAACAAACACGGCAGTATTACTATACATATTTGGATCGCAACGGACGGATGGTAATAAATAATTTGCCGCCGGATCATATGAGGGGCAAAGGCTTTGTCTTGATGGATGTAAAAGCCGGACCAATCAAGCTGGCTATTACCAAGTCGCAGATGTCTCAGGTGCTTCGCAGTCCGGAGTTAATTGCTTTAGTTGATCAAATTGCCGATGAACACAGCGTTGATACATGGTTAGTCCGGGCAGTAATTCAAGTTGAAAGCGCTTTTTATGAAAATGCCCGCAGCCGGAAGGGAGCGATGGGATTGATGCAGTTGATTCCGGCTACGGCAAAGCGATTCAATGTCATTGATCCTTTTGACCCAGTTCAAAACATCACCGGCGGCGTTAAATATTTACGCTGGTTGATAGATTTTTTCGACAGCGATTACAAAAAAGCGATTGCCGCATATAATGCCGGTGAAAATGCTGTTAAGAAACACAACGGAATACCCCCATTTGCAGAAACCATAGCCTATGTCCCCAAAGTTATGCGTTTATGGGAAAACAAGGCTGTAGTTGCGGATCCAGGTGCCAAAGGCGCTATAGATTACCTGAAAAACGGACGAGGCGGTTTTTTGCTCAATGCAAACGCGAACCTTCAAAACGCCAGCAATAAAACAACGTCTCAGGAATCGTCTAGGACGGCTGAACAAACAGTAGCGCCCCGCAAATCTGTGTACTACTGGGAAGATGCCAATGGCAGAGTATCAATTACAGATAGACAGCCACCAAAAGATGCCAAAAATGTGCAGGTCTATTAGAGCAAATTCACTTTGAGATGGCACGCCTTCTTGCAGTTCGCGTCTGCGCTCACCTGCTATTGCAGGCTCGCTTCACTCTCAGCGCGGACTAAGCACTCCGTGCCATTTCAAATTTTTTAAAGTTGAAATGCTCTAGTCGCCTTCTATGTATTTCCGTAAAGCCTCGTGAGCCTCGCCAAAAGCGTTTTGCAGGCGGTTAAACAGTTCGTCAAGCGTTGCTACTTCGGCTTGATTTTCTCTGGTGTGGTTTTCAATCATTGCTGAGATGGCCCTGAGGCGCATAGCGCCTATCGTCCCGCAAGAACCTTTCATTGCATGGGATAGTTCCCTGATTTTAGTCATATTGTTTGATTCAATCGCAATTTTGAGTGCGGACAGCCTGGCAGGCATGTCAGTTTCAAATATGCCAAACAACTCCCTTATTAATCCGAGTTCTTCGTCATCTATATTTTTTATTTGATCAAGCGTAGGCTGATCCAAGACAGGAACATTGGGAAGTTCGTCAATAGAGACAATTTTTGAAGTAGCGGACGCCATTGCTTTATTAGTATATCGTTTAATGTCGCTATCATATGATTTTTTTCAGTACAGCTCTAAACAGCGATTTTGCTTCAGGAATACGAAAGACCAAGGCTAACCCAAGATATATGGCGCCGCATACACCAATGAGGGGGAACAGTCGC
This sequence comes from Holophagales bacterium, assembly GCA_031256155.1. Lineage (GTDB taxonomy): Bacteria > Acidobacteriota > Holophagae > Holophagales > Holophagaceae > WRHW01. The sequence goes on along the minus strand of JAIRRD010000092.1, from coordinate 1,635 downwards.
CATGCGGTGGCGGCAGTACCTTGGAAAGAGAATGGGTCATGAATTGTGAGTAATCCGCTTCCGTACCAAGCTACTATACCCATCAGCGCTGCGGCTGATGCCATCTTCAGCCAGCCACTTGCCACGCTTTTAACCGGCAGATACCCCAAGGTATGTCTTAATCGCCATACTTGAAAAACCAAACCCGCAAGCGCGGCAAAGCTGTTAGCCAGAGCCATTCCATTTGTGCCCATGGGTTTCATCAGTACCAGACTGAGCGCTACATTGCATACAAAGCCGACAAAAGCTGCCAGTGCAGGCCCGCTATAGTCCTTCATAGCATTCAATGCCTGTGTGCTTATGCGCGATGACGCTATAAAAATGAGCCCCACAGCTTGATATGGTAGCGTCGCCGAAGTCCAGGAAACCGCCTCAGCCCCAAAAGCACCTTTGTGGTAAATCAAAGCTATGATCGGAGTTGCCAGAACAGCCATTCCCACAGCTCCGGGTATTACCAGGAGCGCCGCCCCTCTCAATGCTTCCCCAAGGCTTGAACAGACACCGAGCCTGTCCCCTTCGCTGGCCTGACGGCTCATGGCTGGGAGGCTGACAGTGGCCACACTGACAGCGAATAATCCCAGAACCAATTCACCTAAGAGATTTGAATTTGCCATGACTGTCTGGGCACCTGAAGGTAATTGACTTGCAAGGCTTTGGCTGACAAATACATTTATCGGGTGTATGCCGCCCGCTATGATTCCTGGCAGCATACGCTTCAGCGCCAATCGTACATCCGGGTTGCTGAATCGGGTGAACCACCCAAAATGGAAGCCCATACGTTTAAAAGTTGGTGCTAACGCTAATATTTGGACTAATCCATGAAGCAGCATCGCGCAGGCGAATACCGTTGCCGCCCCGGTGCCGAATGGTTGCGTCATCAAATGGAAAGCGACCCAACTGACGCCGATAAAGACCAGATTCCCCCACATATTGGTGGAGGCGGCCAGCGCAAAGCGATGGCGCATATTGAGTACTGCGGCCATTGCGGACGTAATGCTCACCAACAACAGGTAGGGAAACATAATGCGCCCTAACACAGCACCAAGAGCTATATTGTCCGGGAAAGCCGTTTTCCCTGAAATCACATCCCACAGAACCCCAAGTTGTGAAATAAAACTTGCCCCGGGGGCCAACTTACCCAGCATCAGGAGTCCGGTTATAGGAGTCATCAAAAGCACACCGGCAGCGCAAATGACGAGCAGGATTGCCCCAAGCGTACCTAAAAAATCCGCCGCAAAGGATTTAGCCTCAGCTTCACCCCGTTTTGCGTCAATATCCACAAGCGTTGGCAGAAATGCCGCCGTCATGGTTCCTTCCGCAGTAAAACGGCGCAGCATATTGGGCAGGCGATAAGCTACCTGGTACGCGTCTGAAACATCATTCAGACCGAGACGTGAGGCAATCATGCGCTGAACAACCAAACCTGTGAGACGCGACAACAGCGTCATCAAACCTACAACCCCCGCCGAACGCAGGAGTGGGCGAATGCTGGTTTGCTTGGCTCTGGTCATACAGTGTATTGTGACAGCAGTATTGCCTTAATTAAGTCCCAATCATAATCGCTGATATTGGAAACTGTTTCGGGCATAAGCTCTG
>JAIRRD010000033.1 GCA_031256155.1 Holophagales bacterium | reverse complement strand
TCGCTTCAAAGACCAGTAGTTCATGTTCCTGAGGAAGTTGGCAACAATTACCGTTTTGTAGTGGTTGCGGGCAAGCGCTGTGAGCAGCTTCAGCATGGCGCGTACCCAAAGGTGGAAGTTATTGTTCCTGTAAACCGCTTGGGGCAGCCCCAGGAAGCTCCAAAGCTGGCTTCATTCTGGGCGCAAGTCGCTGTGAAAGAAGTTGAGGAAGGCCGCATCGCCTTTGAAGAACCGGAAGTAGTTGCGCTTGACTACACAATAGAAGCACCAATTTCCGTTGAATAATATTTATCGCTGAATTTCAGCCCACCCCCATTGTCTGCCCTGATCGCCGCCTCTGTAGGAGTAAAACGTGTCTCGCTCGCAGAGAGTGCAGCGTTTTACGGAACCGTCTTTTTGGGGGTTCAGACCCATGTCCGCCGCCTGTGCCTTTAACAGTCCGTGAAGGTCAAGATGGGGTTTTCCTGTGGAGCCAATGTATGCCAGGTCATTCCGCCAGGCTGTGTCGTGTGCCGCAGCTTCAATGACTTCCGGCCCCACTTCAAAGTGACACGCCTGTATGCACGGCCCAAAAGCAAAGTACAAGTCGTGCGGAATTCCTCCGCGTTCAATAAAACACTCAATACCGCGCCGCAGAATACCGCTTGAAGCACCGCGCCAACCGGCATGGAGCGCGGCCACCCACGGCTCTCCATGCACAAGCCCCGCCAGAAGAATCGGGACGCAATCGGCAACCCTGATGCCAATGCGTCTGCCAGGCTCTTGCGTCCAATGCCCATCCCCCTCCCGCCGAGCATCCGATGCTTCCCAAATACCGCAGCCGTGAATCTGGGCCAACATCCTGTCAGGCAGTTGGCTCGCGTCAGTTTGGCGCGTAGAAAATCCCCAGGACAGAGGAAAGGGAGGCTGAACAGTTGGTATTAGCATTCTGGGTAAGCCATTATATAGTCGTTTTACTTGTGGAGCATAACAATGCTCCACAAGTAAAATGCGCGGATGCGCAAGACTGCGCCGTAATGGAGCGAGCCGCCGACAGGCGGGGAGCGGAATGGGAGGCGTAGTCGATACATGCCCGGTTGTTACGGTTGTAAAGTGCATTCATTATAGCCACAGTATCCAGAGCAGGACTATGTCAGTAACAGCCCAGCAGACAAGCAGTCTGTACATTCTTTTTTCGTGCTGGTTTTGGGTGAGGTCGCGCCATTGAGTGAGCCATCGGGTTATTACGGCACTCCAGGCGGTGAGCGACAGGATTATCCAGAATACAGAAGCATTTCTCTCAATGGCGGCCCATATAAACATAGCGTGGGCAGCCAGTTGCAGCAGTAGCGCGGCGGTAAGGCTTCTGGTAATACCAAGCGAGATGACGAGCGTCCTGTCGCCTCGCGCTGTGTCTTCTTCGACTTGGTATATCTGAGTCGCGGGGTAGAGTGAGCCAAACAGGAAAGCAAAGCCTATGCAGATTTTCCAGAACCATGAGGTCAGCGGCTGTCCAGTGAGGCCCCATCCAGCCAGGGGTGTCAACAGACCATAACCCAGCATGTTGATTACTAAATCCCATCCTGCCCTGGACTTCAGCCGCGCCGGTGGAACTGAATACAGGACGCTCATCAGCACACAAGCCGCAGTAGCCCAGGCAAACGCAAAGGGGAGCAGATAACTCAGCAGAAAGGCCGCAGCCAGCATGGCTGTCGAGAGATGCAGAAGATATTTGGGCATTTCGGGCGGGGACTTCAAATAACCTATGTCGCCCTCGTCCTTGTCAAATACGCTGTTAATGGCCAGCGTTCCGCCGTTCATCAAAATCACAAAAATGAACCAGCCAAGCGCGGTACTGCCCCAATGCAGTTCAGCCCCGGCAGCCAGTAATGTACCCAGGATAAAGTGTGCCGTCATTATTGGCCATTCCAGAGGCCGCAAGTACATTATGTAAGCCATCGTACGCCGCCCGAATACGGCTTCAAATATTCGTCTGAGAGTGAAATCCGGTTTGGTCATCGTGTTATAACCTTTGAAGCAATCCAACACATTCAACGTGTGATGTCATTGGAAACAGGTCTATGGCGGCTATTCTTTTGATTTTCCATGTTTGGCTCAATCGTTGAATGTCCCTGCAAAAGGCCGCGCCATCGCAGCCTATCAGCACTATGGTGCCCGCATTTGATTTCAGTAAACGCTGAGCTATTTCGGGGGGGAGGCCGGTGCGGGGAGGATCGAGCAGTACGGCATCATTGGGACCCCCTAAAAACTCTGGCATCCAGACGGCTGCGTCGGCTTCTATACATTGATGACGCAATTTCGCGTTTGTCAGATTTTGTCTTGCGTGAGCGATAGCGCTGCCATTTGATTCCACCAGGATGCAGTCGTTGAATTTATCCCCAAGGATCACCGAAAACAGACCCACGCCGCCATAGAGGTCGTACAGCGTGTCTCCGTGTATATCCCATTGTGTCAGCAACTGATGAAAAGCCTCCACAGCCCACTTAGAGGACACCTGAAAAAAACTCCCCGGCCTGTGTGTAAGCACATGGTCTGAAAAATGGTGTGTAACAGGCGCTTCTGACCTCTGCCAGCCGTCCGGTTCCAGTGTCCAGATTCTCTGCTTTTCATCAATAGCAAATATATCTATCGGAGGCGTTCCTGTAGCTAATTCCCATCTCTGGGGTCTTGATGGCAGTACCTGACAGGCAAGGGCTTCTTTCAGGCGGGGTATGGCTTCAGACAGGCCGGGGACTGCGGCTGGGCATGAATTAACTGGCACGATGGTGTGTTTTTTTCGTTGGTAAAAACCCAGTTTTTCACCATTCCAATGAAGCTGTATGCGATGCCGGAGCGCGTATTCCGGCGCAGGCAGCCACTCCCATGATTGATTCGGCAATGCGCGGCGAAAGAGGTCTTCCGTCATAGAATGTTTTAAGTCTGA
>JAIRRD010000115.1 GCA_031256155.1 Holophagales bacterium | reverse complement strand
TAATGAAAAACCAGGACTGGAAGTGAAAGTCATGGTTGGAAGCCCGGCTCCGGCGGTTCCATACATATGATTGATGGTGGCGACTTCAGAAACAGCCTGCATGTACCATCCATTTAGTTTTGGGAGGAGTTTGGCCATCAATTCCGCGCCTTCGGTAGAGGGTGTGATTGGATAGCCAAACATGTGGCGGCAGCCAGCTAACATTGCGCCAATAGCCGCCGCATAATTTCCCTTGATAACCATTGGTTCAGTTTTTGGCAATGGCAACTTTTGGCTAGGTATGGCAACCGGTTTTGCAATTTCATTTTTCTTTTCGCCAAATAGTTTAGCGGGATCTTGCAAATCAAAGCTCTCGCCGTGTTCCAAAGCAAAGAGGCCATATGGTTCAGGACACGTATCAATGCAAAGACCGCAAGCATTGCACTTCTCCAAATCCAGTATTACTGGAGCAATGCCGGTCAGCGAATTTATTTCTTTACTGAAAGCAATACAGCCTTTGCTGCAAACACTTATACAGCGGCCGCATCCTTTACAGTAGTCTGGGATCAGGGAAGGTTTTGGACGTTCCTTCGTCTGTGCCATGGGCACTCCTAAAAAAGGTATGATTGATGATTATATAAGTCGACCAACTGTTGCACATTAGTTATGGCCCAACCTAATCTATAAAGAAGTATCAGATACAACTTCTGTGCAAGGGGTCACAAGAACGCGAAAAGTTTTTCCAAACCAATTGTTGTTTGATATGTGTTTGATATGAAACCGCTACAATTGAGGGTGTTTTGTTTGTGGGTTGTATGATGATAATTGGTGTTGGTGTTGATTTGTGTCAATCTAGCAGATGGCAGCGTCTGTTGGATCGCTATGGAGAACGATCCTTGCGGCGGATGCTTTCAGAGGAGGAAGTATTTTTTTTATTATCCGGCTCCCCAAAATGTTTGGCTGAAAGGGCGGCAGGGCGATGGGCATTGCGTGAAGCAGTTGGGAAGGCTATGGGAGTGGGATTGAGCGGATGGAATTTACGAGAATTGCGGTATTCTGAAAATGGAGTGAAAACTTTGGGAAGCCTGAAAAAAAAACTTGAAAGTTTGGGTGTTGATAAAATTCATGCCACTATTAGTCATGATGGTGGACTTTCTGTAGCATTAGTAGTGCTTGAAAAAAAAACTTGAGTTTGGTATTTTCTAAAATGTAAGTGTGCAACAGGGTGAAGAATGGTTGAGTCCGAATCTAGTCTTCAAATGAGCGCCCAGGATTTTCTGGCATTGAGGGATTTTGTGTACAGCAAATCTGGTATCTACTTTCGAGAGGCCAAGAAGTACTTCCTCGAAAACCGCATAGGCAAAAGGATAAATGAATTAACGCTACCTTCCTACAGGGAGTACTTTAATTTGCTTCAAGGGCCTAAAGGGTTGCAAGAGCTTAAGTTTTTGTTTAATGAAGTGACGACAAACGAAACCAGTTTTTGGAGAAACCCCCCGCAAATAGAGGCTTTTCAGAATTTTGTCCTTCCTGAGGCTGTGGCAGTTGCACGTAAAAGGGGAGCCAATAAATTTCGTATTTGGTCAGCCGCTTGTTCATCTGGCGAGGAGCCGTACACACTGGCTATGATTTGTCGCGAGAAAGATTCTTTGTTACGTGGCTTGTCTGTTGAAATCATGGCTACCGACATCAGTGAACGAGTCATGAAACTTGCGATGATTGGTCAATACGGTAGCTACACATTGAGGAATTTAAATCCAGGACAACTCAAGCTTCATTTTGATCAAAAGGGTGATGACATTTTTGAAGTTAAGCCTGAACTGAAAGAGCTAGTTGTGTATAAGAATTTCAATTTGGTGGATTATCAGGGTTATCGTTCATTGGGTATGTTTGACGTGATTTTCTGTAGAAACGTCCTGATTTATTTTGATGACGTTGTCAAAACAAAAGTCATTGCTGGTTTTCACGAGCAACTGAACCCAAAAACCTACCTAATGGTTGGGCACAGTGAATCTATAAGCAACTACACAAGTGGATTTGAGCTTGTTCATTTCAGCATGGCCACTGGCTACCGGAAAAACACCTAAGTTTTATTTTTAAGAAAGATTTTTTATTCATGCCAATAACACCACATGAACTTGTTGCGGATTTGGGGAGTTTGCCCCAGATTCCACATATTGCATCTCAAGTTCTAAGGTTGACTGTAGACCCAGATTGTTCTGTAAGCGAACTGCAACGCTTAATCGCTTCAGATCAAGCACTTGCCGCTCAAATTCTAAAAATAGCTAATTCCGCTATGTTTGGCATGGTGCGGGAAGTTCGCACTCTATCTCAAGCGATCACCACATTGGGTTTAAATACTGTTAAAAGTGTTGTGATTGCTTCCAGCGCAAAAAATTTGTATAGACACAACTCCGCAGTTTTTCATCAGATGGCTATTTGGGAGCATTCTGTTGTTACCGCACTTGCTGGAAGTGTGCTTGCAAGAATTTTTCATTTCCCTGCACAAGATGAAGTGTTTCTGGGTGGACTTATTCATGATGTTGGAAAGTCGGTGATAGCCATGAAGTATCCTAATCGCTACAGAGAAATCATCAATTCTATATACAATGGTGAAACAGGTGATGGTTTGAAAGCAGAGTTGGATGCCTTTGGTTTTGACCACACGATGGTTGGCGAGGCTTTATTGGACTCCTGGAACATACCAAGATTACTCTCGCATTGTGTGCGATGGCATCATTGCCCAGGCAATGCGGATTTAGAAAACGCTCTTTTAACTGCTTATATCGCTTTAGGAAATTTATTTGCTTATGAAGTTGGAGAAAATATTGGTAAACCTGATAATTTTGCTGAAATCAAAAAAGATGCTCTTAGGATTATAGGCATATCAGAAGTAAATCTTGATTCGCAAAAAGAAATAATTCTTGATTGTCTCGAACAAGACAAAGTTTTTATAATGGGATTTTAACAATGTTCATCACCGCTGACCTCATTAAGAAACGCGTTCATGGGCTTCCCAGCCTTCCCGCTTCCGTTTTATCCTTGACTGAAATAGCTGAAGACGAACGCAGTACTATGGACGATGTCTATAATGTTTTGGGAAAGGATCCAGTTCTTTCAGCAAGCATTTTGAGGTTGGCCAATTCGCCCTTGTACAACGTAGGTAATTTGGTATCTGATTTGCGTAATGCCATTCAGCGCTTGGGTATGGATGCAATTCTAAATTTGGCCCGAAGTGTTTCTATAATACGCAATTACAGATCTGGCGAATTACTGGATATAGCGCATCTTTGGCGGCATTCAACAGCGGTGGGGCTAGTAGCCAAAGCGATTTGCAAGAGTCTGAAGAATGAGTCTTTTGTGGAAACAGCCTTTTTGGCCGGGTTGTTACATGATATTGGGAAAATTGTTTTAGACAGGTGTTTTGTTGATGAATATTCTCCAGTATTAAAAGCTGTAAAAGAAGGTGAAGATGAATTAGAGATGGAGAAAAAATTTATGGATATTACACACATGGAAATTGGTGCGCATGTAGCTTACGATTGGAAGTTTCCTGATAACATACTTGAAGTAATTCGAGAACATCATATCCCCAAACCCGGTGCTTTTTTGCCTAATTTAGTCTATTATAGTGACTTGTTGGTTAGAGTCAGATTCCCAAATGGTCCTGCCGACAAAAAAATAGTTTTAAACCTCAGCAATGATCAAAACTTTAAAGATATGGTTTTTGGGGTTTCTGGAAGCATTCCTGATATTGAATATCTTACATTTAAGATTGACGATGAAGTAGATCATGCAATAGGATTTGTACAACTTGCTTTTATGGACTAAGACAATGACTGACCCGATTCGAGTAATGATAGTTGATGATAGTTCTTTCATGAGAAGAACTATTGAACGTATTTTGGTTGCCGAAGACATACAAATAGTAGGCACAGCTCGAGATGGATTGGATGCTTTGGAAAAAATTCCAGTCTTTAAACCGGACATTGTGACTTTGGATGTAGAAATGCCCAGGATGGATGGACTTGCTTGCCTGAAGCAGATCATGATTGATCATCCTTTACCTGTTTTGATGTTGTCCAGTATCACGCATGAAGGTGCCAAAGCCACTTTAGACGCACTTGCGCTCGGTGCTCTTGACTTTATCACTAAAGAAAAGAATTTTATTAAGGGCGAAGGGGATTTATCAAAAGTCCAACAGGAATTGCAGGATAAAATAAGGAAATTAGCGCGTACCCCAAAGTTCAAACTAAACAGACCAGTTCAATCACCTGCTGTCTCGTCTGCAACTATTTCACGTCCTGCTGTGGTTCAAAATCAAACATTAGCATCTGTTCCTGCTCTCTCAAAAGTAGTATCAGGCACAATTCCAAGTCATCCTACGGCGGAGATGATTGTATTAGGTTGTTCAACAGGAGGGCCGAAAGCACTACAGGATTTTCTCCCCCATGTGCCAAAAAATTTACCTGTACCAATTCTCATAGTGCAGCACATGCCCGCAAGTTTTACCAAAGCATTTGCGGAAAGATTAAATTCTATTTCTCAACTTGAAATCAAAGAAGCTTCTAACGGCGATATTCCCGAAGCAGGACACGTTTATATTGCACCTGGCGGTATTCACATGAATCTCCGCAGTCGTTCAGGCCGATATTCAATTGAGTTGACTCCAGAACCCGCATCCACCTTGCATCGCCCCAGCGTGGATGTACTTTTTCAAAGTGCGTATGAGGCTTGCGGTAACACCCAATTACTTGCGATAATTTTGACAGGCATGGGTGCAGATGGTGCGCAGGGTATGCAAAAACTGAAGTCCAAAGGTACTACTTATACCATAGCTGAATCTGAATCAAGTTGCGTTGTGTACGGAATGCCTAAATCAGCGGTTGAACTGGGATGTGTTGACGTTGTTGCTCCAATTCAGGAAATGGCCGGTATTTTAAAGCGCCATTTCCAGATTTAATTTTGCACAGGGGCTTTGATGGATAGCACTGCCCCGATTTTGCCCGCCAATCAAACAACCCAGCTTTTACTTTCAACCACACATTCAAGTGCGGAGTGCGATCAGGTTTTACGGTTGGTCGGTCAGAATGTTTCAGCCCTGTTAATTGAACAAGGGGCTGACGGAGCAAAGCTGGAGTTGCCTTCAGGCCAAATTATCACTGCTAAAGGCGATTTGCCTTTTCCAGAACAGACACAACTGCAACTCAAAGTTTTGGTTCAGGATGGTTCTATCAGACTTCAAACATTGGAAGCGTTGCCGCCATCTACCGCTTCGATTTTGGCGCCATTATTACAAAGTGAGGCAGATGGCCTAATTAAGCAGTTACAAGCATTAAAATTACCGGAAACATTAATTCCGCTTGCAAAATTATTTAACGCATTGATTCCGTCAGGTGAGTTTCACCTCCAACAAGCTATTGACACTCTGCCGAACCAGACGCAGCAATTATTGTCTTCATTGCTTGGTTTAAATAAAAACGACTCTGCTTTATTGCTACGTACGTTAATAGAACAATTTGAACCAATGGCATCGCTACTGGAAATGAATTTAATTGTTTCGGATGAACAATTGAATAATGTTTATTCATCTATTGACAGTACACAGAAATTGAATAATCCTCCAAACGCCGCATTAAATGATTTGTATGGTTTATTATTAAAACATCTTGAATATAATTTATCGAATCATCCTGAAACCAATGACGTTAAACAAATAGAATCCCTGCTTAGGTTAATTAAATCTGAGTTATCATCTGATTTGGTTCCGCTACGTGAAAAATCAGTCCAAATATTGTTTGTTTCAAGTGATAAAACCAATCAATTTGAAAAAATAGCGCAGACGCTGAAGCTACTGCCGGACGAAGTGCGTAGCAAGATATCAAATAGCGTTTTATTCAGACCGGATTCTGATATTGAGACTACTGCCAGGGCAATATCGAGTGAAGTGCGCAATAATAAAATATCATTGAACAAAGCTGATTCTAACATTGAAACCATTGCCAAAACAATATCCAATGAAGTGAAAGTTAGTATATTAAACAGTATTTTAGGCAAATCTGATTCTGATGCAGAGAACATTGCCAGAATAATATCGGACGTAGTGCACAGCAGTATATCGAATATTGCTTCAGAAAGAGCAAATTCTGATGTTGAAGCTATTGTCAGAACAATATTTAAAAAAATTGATATTAGTACTGAAGAAACAGCGACCGCTTCAAAAGAAAATTTATCTGTTGATACAAGTGCAAAGCCGGATCGGCAAAGGTTAATTCAGATATTGGAAAATGTACCGGTTTCTATCAGAAAGATGATTGCTTCCGCTGTCCTGGGATCATCGGAAGCAGAACCAAAAGATATTGTTGAACATTTCATGCAAAAAAATATTAATTTAAACGTTAAACAGGATGTCACTTTAAAACGAGAAGTAGCTTTATCAGTATTGCGTCAGATAATAACTCTTTTACCTGATAATATACGCAATAATATATCAAATACTCTTTTAACAAAAGATAATTTTGATGTTGAAGCTATTGCTGAAACAATAATTGAAAAATTTCATGTTTCTAAAGGTGAAAAAATAATCTTTTCTCCAAAAGAAAACTTATCCAGTGATACATCTGAAAAACCAAATCCGCTGAAATTCTCTCAGGCATTAGAAAAAATACCGGTTCCCATCAGAAGAGCTGTTGCTTCAGCAATATTAGGTACGGCAGAAGCAGAACCAAAAAACATTGCTGAATTTCTGATACAAAAAGGCATAAACTCAAATATCAAACAGGACTTTACTCCAAAATTGGAAACTGCTTCACCAGCATTGCGTCAAATAATAGCTCTTATAGTTGAATCAAAGCCCGATGCAAATTTAAATCAAACAATCAAAACGATTTTGAATGGAGATAAAGGTGTACTTGCAGCAGTCAAGGGTTTGTTGTCGTTTGATTATGAGAATATTGCCGTAACTCCTTCAAAACACTATCATTCAGCTAATGCTAGAGATGCGGGTAATCATTCTTTATTGTTTTCCAGCCGAATGAATTATTTGCTCAGGTTTGAAATGCTCAATTCACAGACTACGTTTTCATCGCAGGATAAAAATAGCATTTCCTCCTGGTTCCGCAGTATTGTTGACCAACTTATTATTGCAAAAACAGCAAAGACAGAAATGCCGGACATAAGACCAATTGCCAACTCATATAAATTTGCCGATCAAACCTCTAAAAAACCAAACTTGCATTTTGAACACACGGTTTCTCATGAGATTACCACCCCGGGAGAAAAAACACAGACATGGCAAATGTGGCTAAAAGGCAGTTTGAAGGCGCTCACTGACCCAACAGTGTCTTCAAAAGAGGCTGTTTTTCATGCTCTTGCGGCTAAAGAAAACATTAATTACTTTGAATTACCATTGCCATGGATGCCTGGCCGCACACTGGAAATCTGGGTTGAGGCGGATAGGGAAAATAGTAACAGAGACAGAGAAAAAACGGCGCACCGCGTCTTGCTGGCTATAAATTTCTCTGAGCTTGGCGAGACCAGGATAGGGTTGGAATCTATAGCAAAACATTTAAACATCAGGTTTTGGGCTGAGCACCCGCAACTAATAGAAAGAGTATTACCCCAAATGGAAAATGAGCTTTCTGCCCTTGGGTTTGATGCCCAAATTTCAGTGCATAATCTCAGTGTTGGCCAAGATGGAGTCATTCATTCAATTAAATCAATAATAAATGCCTCTGGCCTGCACGCTATGGGATGATTAGTTTCAGGAAGTTCAATGCCTTCAGATTTGTATTCCATACTTGAACAGGCCCGCGAAGAAGACAAAGCCGGCAACCATTCAATGGCATTAATGAAATATAAGATTTTTTTAAAATATGAAAGCGGGGATCCTCAGGCCTGGACTGATTATGCTGGTTTATTGCTTTTGATGAACCGTTTTGATGACAGTCTTCGGGCAAGTGGGCAGGCTCTTGAAATTGAGCCGGATTTTGAACCTGCGCTAATTAATAAAGCTGCTGCCTTATTTGGCCTGGAGCAATTTGAAGAAGCCAAAGAAATATATAAATATTTGCTTACAATTAATCCTGATAGAACAGAGTGTATTTTCGGATTGCAAAAATGCCTGTATAAAATGGGAGACACAACTTCAACTGAATCTGATATGCTGAAGATTTTAAATATTGATTCCTCTAATATGGACGCTATGCAATACTTGGTATCATTTTATACATTAAAAAATGATAAAGATAAAATAAAACATTGGTTGGAAAAAATAATAAATTTAAAATTCAGCGGATATGAATCTTTATGGGAAAAAAGTGTACTCTTGTTAAGACTTGGGGAATATCAGGAAGGATTTAAATTATTTGAATACAGACCAGCAAATGTAAATGTGCCGCTGTCTGATGAACCAATCTGGAATGGTGAGTCTTTCCCCGGACGCACTCT
>JAIRRD010000218.1 GCA_031256155.1 Holophagales bacterium | reverse complement strand
CCAAACTACTTGATGATGTTCCTGACGATGCTATTCCAAACGACACCACTTCAGATTTTAGTCGGTTGCCGCCGATGGAATAACTCTATTTTCCCTGCGAAGCCCGTGAGATGGTCGAGCGCTTGTTCCGTAAGCCGTAACGGGAAGCTTTCGCCTGGCCTTGTGCGCGTCGCGTTGCGAAATGCCTTAAACCAGGATTCTGGCTACCCCCCTTGTATTTAGGGAACACGGCAGGCTTCCACGACTGAGTGGGGATTTTTCAAGTTACACCGGGCTAAATTGCATAGTTGGCTCCTACTATTTCAGGAGTCTCGGATGAATGCGTTAGATTGGGTTTTGATAGTAATAACTGTCGTAGCATTTGCTTTTGGGTTTATGCAGTTGCGCCGCGCTCACGCCGCTGTGTTGCATGCGGCAAAAGCTCACACCAAAGCGGAAACTGAATTAAAAGCCAAGAGAGAACGGCTTTTAACCGAAGCCGAAAAAGAATCCTCCAGAATTATAGCTAATGGGCAAAAGGAAGCTGACGCGCTACGCCGTGAGGCCGACTTAAAGAACAAAGAGCAGGCTCTTGCCGCCAGGCAGGAGGCTGAAAAAATTGCCAATGAGCGCATGGCTTCTTTGGGAAAGCAGGAACAGCGTCTGCAAACCAAAGAGGACAGCCTTGATAAAAAGCTTCAAACTGTGGATCAAAAAACCAAGGAACTTGAAGTAAAAACTGAGAAAATCAAAGAAGAATTTGAAAACCTTGAAGCTCAAAACTTGAAGGTAAAACAGGTAATTGAAGCACAGTCCCGTAAATTGGAAGAGGTGGCCGGGCTCAGCCGAGAGGAAGCCAAAGCCGAACTAACCGCTCAGTTGGAATACACCGCAAAGATGGACGCGGCCAAACTGATTCGGCGCATTGAAGAAGAGGCGGAAGAGGAAGCGGACAGAAGAGCCAAATGGACAATAACCACCGCCATTCAAAGAATTGCCTCTGATGTAGCTGCCGAAGCCTCAGTTACATCCGTGCATCTGCCCAGTGATGACCTAAAAGGCAGAATTATCGGAAGAGAGGGGCGCAACATCAGAGCCTTGGAAAAGGCTGTCGGATGTGACCTCATTGTTGATGATACACCTGAAACCATTGTTGTGAGTAGCTTTGATCCAATTCGCAGAGAGGTTGCAAGCCAGTCTCTTCAAAAACTTATCGCGGATGGCCGTATTCATCCAGCTCGCATCGAAGAAGTGGTCGAAAAAGTCAAAATCGAAATGGATGAGCACCTTAAAGATTTAGGCAAGAGCGTTTCAATAGCCATGGGGTTCCCTGACATTCATCCGAAACTGCATAAGCTCATAGGAAGACTGAACTACCGTACGAGTTACGGACAAAATGTTTTAGAGCATACAAAAGAAGTAGCCCGTATCGCTGAGTACATGGCTTGTGAAATGGGGGCTGACCCGTGTATCGCTCGGCGGGCTGGTTTATTTCACGACATCGGCAAGGCCATTGACCGTGAGGTTGAGGGAACTCACATAGAAATTGGCGTGGATATGCTTAAGCGTTTTGGTGAAAAAGATGAAGTTATCCATGCCATGAACTGTCATCATGGCGATATTGAGCCGCGCACTGTAGAAGCAATGCTGGTAACAGCAGCAGACGCATTGAGTGCCGCAAGGCCGGGAGCAAGGCGCGAAATGTTTGAAACATATATCAGACGTCTTGAACAACTGGAAGAAATCGCCACAAGTTATAAAGGTGTCCAAAAGAGTTACGCTATGCAAGCGGGGCGCGAAATCCGCATAATGGTGGATGCTGGGGCAGTCAATGACGATCAGGCCTTTTGGCTTGCAAAAGACGTCTCCAAGCGTATTGAGTCTGAAATGCAATATCCGGGGCAGATTAAAGTCACAGTCATGCGTGAAACGCGCGCGGTTGAATTTGCCAGATAATACGATTAACATTGAGTTTGTGCGAGATGGATTCCACGGAAATAAACGGTTCTTCAGAACCAATTAAAGGTGACGAAAACGTGATTGACCTTTCAAGTGATACTTCGGGAGATGCTTCAGATCTTCAGACCTTTGCGGATGGGATTGCGGACTTGATTGACGATCAAGGCAATGCCGATTCTGCTTCAGAATTGAAGGCGCTTAAGTCCAGAGTTAAAGAGTTGGAAGACTCTCTCCATAGCGAAGAAAACAAGTACGCCAGGTTGTTTGCAGATTTTCAGAATTTGCGCAACAGAACTTCCAAAGAAATCCAGTTAGGTGTGGAACTAGCCGTTAAGCAGATTTTGCTTGAGGTGTTACAAATACTGGACAGTTTTAATCGTTGTTTGACCTCGACTTACCAGGAAGTCACAGATTTTCGCACCGGTGTTGGCTTAATTCAGAAACAGTTTTATGACGCATTGCGCCGTTTGAAAGTTTCAGAAATTGAAATTCAAATTGGCGATACCTTTGATGCCCATGTTGCCGAAGCCCTAACCATGCTAGATACGACGGCCTATCCAGAAGGAAGTATCGTGGATATTTGTGAAAAGGGCTTCAGAATAGGTGACCAGCTCTTGCGTCCAGCAAGAGTGGTGGTTGCGCGCGGCAATAATTCACCTGAAAATCTCATGTAATTTTTGGGGAGTTTCAATGCCCGGCAAGCTGATTGGTATTGATCTTGGTACGACAAATAGTTGTGCCTGCGTTATGGAAAGAGGAAAATACAAGGTTATTACCAATGCCGAGGGCAGCAGGACTACCCCATCAGTTGTATCTTTTACTGACAAAGGCGAAGCACTCGTTGGTCACATTACTCAAAGACAAGCCACTAACAGGCGGAGAGCGCGATGGGAGGCGTAGGCGACACATACCCAGTTGTTACGGTTGTAAAGTGCATTCAGTATAATACCAACTTTCGTTGGGTGTTGTCTACTTAAACCCAACAGGAGAGCCAATGAAGCGAGATTATTATGAAGTTCTGGGAGTTTCCAAGAACGCCGACATAGATGAAATCAAAAAAACCTATCGCAAGCTGGCAATGCAATATCATCCAGATCAAAATCCAGGTAACAAGGAAGCGGAAGAGAAATTTAAAGAAGCAGCTGAAGCGTACAGCGTACTGTCAGATTCGGACAAGCGCAGAAAATACGATCAGTTTGGTCATGCCGATACGGGCAGCGGCGGCTTTCAATTCGATCCCAACCAGTTTGCTGATTTTCAGGATTTATTTGGAAGCGATATCTTTGCCAATCTTTTCGGAGGGCTTTTTGGTGATGTTTTTGGCGGCAGGCGAAGGTCTTCTGATGGACGCGAACGCGGTTCGGATTTACAAATAGAACTCAGACTTCCATTCAAAGACGCCGTGTTTGGCGTGGATGAAAAAGAAATTGAAATACCCCGTTTAGAAGCATGCGGCTCTTGCAGCGGAAGCGGATGCGCAAGCGGGACTCATCCTGTCGTATGTCCCCAGTGTCACGGCTCTGGACAAGTTGTCATGCGTCAAAGTTTTTTCCATGTAACAGTCCCATGTTCACGCTGTCAAGGTAAAGGTAAAACAATTCAAAGCCCCTGTTCCGAATGCCGCGGCGAAGGCAGATTACAGAATAAAAGCAAAGTGCGTTTCAAAATACCCGCAGGTATAGACAGCGGCCAGCGCCTTCGGCTACTAGGCGAAGGTACAGCTGGACGCAGTGGGGGCGGTAACGGAGACCTCTATATTGCTTTTAATGTAGAAAGAGATTCGCTGTATGAACGGGATGGAATAGATTTGCATCGGATACTGGAAGTCCCATGGCCGCTGCTCGTGCTGGGCGGCGATTTTCCCGTTGAGACCCTATACGGTCAAGAAAACCTGAAAATTCCGGCAGGCACACAAGGCAGTCAAAAAATGCGCATTGCCAACGCAGGCGTTCCAAGGTTAAAAGGAAACGGACGTGGCGACTTAGTCTTGCACGTATCAGTTATTGTGCCTAAAAAGCTGACAAATGAGCAGGAATCAAGTGTAAGGCAGCTCTTGGAGTCCATGGCTCCATCAGTGAAAACAGAAGAGGTAAGCCTTTTTTCCAAACTACTCAGCGGCGATAAATCGAAAAAGAAAAAGAAAAAGCAGTAGGAATTGGCATAGATTTCAAGAATGAGCTATAGAATGCACAACAAGCTAACACTTATCCAGGCGATATTGTTAACCATGCCGCTAATGGCGCAGTCGCCCACAGTGGTGCGCAGAATTGGGATCCATGACGGTGAAACCGTAGTGGGCAGATTTGATTTCTACGGTGACTGGGCTTCGCGACATTCACATCCGGCTACCTGCTGCACGTAGGGTCGCCTTCGGGAAAGCTATATAACACTCTGAAGTCCCTACTCGCCGATGTCGAGATGGCGGAGATGAAAATCCTATTTGATTCCCACGAGGCAAATTCCGCCATCTATACTCAAATATGCGCTAGACTGCGCCGTAATGGAGCGAGCCGCCGACAGGCGGAGAGCGAAATGGGAGGCGTAGGCGGTGCTTCCCCATCTGTACTGTTTGTCAAGGGCGTTGACTATAGCCATTCCATCTCAAAATAGCGTTCCGCAATTTTGAGATGGAATGGCTATAAAATGACTTCCCGTGAAACCACCGTTTTTGCTATCATAAAATTCTTCGGGGCGTGGCGCAGCCTGGTAGCGCATCTGCTTTGGGAGCAGAGGGTCGAAGGTTCGAATCCTTTCGCCCCGACCAACAAGAAAAAAGCGTAAGTTGACGTTCGCTTAACCGCATCGACTCTATGCTTGGAATGTGCGTCGGCAAGCGGCTCACCCATGTTTTGTTTATAGACGGCTGTGAAATCAACTGAGCAATCACCACCCAAGTAGGAAGCGGCATGGACAACATAATAGAGAGCGTGAAGGACTATTACGGGAAACGCCTGAAGGGCAAGAGAGACCTCAAGTCCGGTGCCTGTTGCTGCGGCGAGAGACCACCGACTGCAATCAGAGAAGTGCTACCGCTCATCGCGGATGAGATAAACGACAAATTCTACGGCTGCGGGTCGCCGTTGCCCCCATTGCTGGAAGGCATGACCATTCTCGATTTGGGCTGCGGGACTGGGCGGGATGTAT
>JAIRRD010000103.1 GCA_031256155.1 Holophagales bacterium | reverse complement strand
CCTCTAAAAAACGGAGGTCTTACAAAGATTCCTTTGAAGCCACTTTTGGAATAAAACCTGAAGACAGCTATGGCAGGTGGAGGGCAGAGGTCACGCACGATGCCATAGCACTGGAGAGAAACGCCAAAGAGAACGGGATGATCCGTGAAGGCGAGCTTATAGCACGCTTTGACACCGAAATAACCGGCCTGGCTCTAAGTCCGGATGGCTCTAAGCTGATGGCCATACTTATTACAGATAAAACCCCCGGTATTCGTATTTGGGATCTCAAGGCCAAACCGGAACCCATTAAAAAAAAGGCATCAAAACCTGAAAAGCCTGACCCAAACGAAGTCGAAGACCGCAAACCTGAATTTATAGAACCAAAAATACTAGCTACCATCGGCAAGCGTGACGGCGTTTTACCAAGGTACGCCTGGTGGACCA
This sequence comes from Holophagales bacterium, assembly GCA_031256155.1. GTDB lineage: Bacteria > Acidobacteriota > Holophagae > Holophagales > Holophagaceae > WRHW01. The sequence goes on along the minus strand of JAIRRD010000103.1, from coordinate 8,287 downwards.
GCAATAATCAGATAACTTATGAAATGAGAATTCGCAATGCTGAAGGGAAATTAAAGTCGGTTTTCAGGATGGCGGATTTGAATACAAGAACAATAAAAACGGTCGAAAAGCCAACACTGACTGAAAGCAGCCAATTTACATGGAAGGACATTGACGGCATTTGGAATATAGTGAAAAAAACACCGGACGGCCAGGAACAGCAAGTGACCAGAGTTATTTCCGCCGCATGGCAGCCAGCGCCAACACCTGACGGCAAAGCACTCTACTACGTTCAGCTCACAGCTACTGGATGCGAGATACGCAAACTGGACCTAACACTGCCGCCTTTGGAACCTGCACAGTCTGGCATCTCAGAAAACCTGCTGGTTCAAGGTACCGTTCTGAGTCATCCCAATACACCCAGTTTGCTCCCCCCGCCTTCAAACGAAGTTATAAAGGTTGCGGACTACTCCGTGTTTGATTCGCACGTTACCGAATTCAGCGATGTTAATGCCGTTTCATCAGGCCCCTCCAGCTCTTCAATAATGATTGGATTCACTGGGCATGACTTGCTGAACCGCTTGAACTGGTACGCCGCCGGAGCCGCCGGCTCTGCCAGAGGACCAAGGGGGGGAGGCGTTGGCATTTCCTATCGCGGATGGCGTGTTGCCCCCAGTCTGCAAGCGTTTTACAGCCTGGAAAAACCCAGCCGCCAGAGATACGAGCCCATATCGGGTTTTGACAGAGATCGCACAGGGGCTGAATTTGCCCTCACCTGGCAGCAGCTCGGCATGTCACCGGTAATACTCAGGCCATTTGTCGCCTGGGAATCCGTGAAAAGCGATATTGAGAACACAACTTCCTACAATTACAATCGCTACCTGGCCGGGGCAGCGGCGGCCTTTAGTACAAAGAAGTCAAAAGGCGACTGGGGCATTGGTCTGAATGCCTCATTCCAGGGCGCAGTCGGGCACACAATCCCGCTTGACACGCTTGACTGCGGCGCGTCTGAAGCAGACGCTAACTGGCAGATACTAAAACTACAAGCCGGTCTGCGTTTTATAACACCTATGGGCAACTTCAGAATAAGCGCGGAAGAGGGCCGCATACAAGGCGACTACAGTATTCTGGACGCTTTCCACTTTGGCGGACAAAACGCGGAACCCGTATCAGATAATTTGAACCTGAACCGCGTTCAGCAGCCAGCCCTGCCTGATTATCTTTTAATGGGCGATAGGATGCGCAGATTGCGGGCTGAGTACGGTTTTTTAGCCTATCTCTATTTTGAAAAAGTATCCGTGTGGTTTTCCCATGATCCGAGCGGTGACTACCAACGCATTGCGGGTTTTGAAGTTCGGTCGGATGAACTGTTTTCTTCAGACATGCTCAACTTTTTAGGGCTTGTTCCCTCTTTAAGAATAGGAGTTCATCGTCCACTTGACGGTGTGATTAAAGGCAGGACTGTCTTTACTGCAGGTCTTCATCTCAGATTTTGAAACTTTACAAAATTTTATTGAAAAAAAATAACAAATTTGTTATACTACCAAGCTGTTCTCTGGAAGAGAACCAGAAGGAGAGAATTTGTTGTATGAATAAACAAGGTTTTGGCACGTTGGCTGATTTAGCCCAAATCCTGGAAGAAGCATCAGACCCTGAATCACAAGTGCGCGAAGATCGGCGGGAAATCAAGCCAAAAACACTGCAAAAGACATCCGCTTTCGCAGATCATAAAAAGAAAGAACATGACCCCAAGCGCAAAGCTTGGTATGACAGGCGACTGAAAGAGCAACTGAATACGCGACAGTCTTCTGCGTCCACCACTGTGCCTATTGTTACCGTGATTCCCACACAGGTTGTCACACGCACAACAGCCGTTAATGTCAGTAGCGGTTTGCACAACGCGTTAGCTGCCGCAAAAGAAATTAAGCCAAAAGATGGCGCCAAGAGACCGGAGGCATGGAGGCGCAAGCCCGGCGATCCCATCTTTTAGATGTTAGCTTGTAAAGGTGGCTTTTTACGTGGAATGAAAAGGATTTGCAGGGATTGAAGACTGTCCTGAAAATTTCTATATCAAAATCGTGGAATACGGTTTTGGTGTGGAATCGCTATACTAGTTCAATGTATAAAGAAAGCAATTATGAAAAAAAATAAAATCAAAAAGCGCTTTACGGATCTGCTGTTGGCAATCCTTGTTACCTCCGCTACAACGCTACAGGTGACTATTGCTCTTGGAATCACCAGCGCTGTCATAATAGATGCGGCAGAAGCCGGTTCTGAGCAAAAGTCCGATACGCATATTCGCCTGGACAATGCGAAAAAGCTGCTGAGGGTGGCTCAGGCTGCTTTACTGAACCCAGCAGGCTATCCATCAGGCTATCTTCCCTATCCTCAGTACGCAGTCACTGCTTTTGCTGCGGAGTTAGCTCAAATTGAACAAAAATTGTCCGCGCCGGGCAAACACAGTGATATTAACGCCATTAACAGGGCTATCGCAACTGCCAGGACTGCTTTCGATAAGACATGGACCGTGCCCATAAATGAAACAAAAGCGCTCATTGACCGCATAGCTGGCGTAGGTGGCGCAAACCGTTTCATTTTGGAGCATATCAACGCAACGGCAGATGGAAGCGATATTTTTGAGGTTGACTGGAATAAAACGGCCGGCAAACCTGTGTTGCGCGGCAACAACGCTGTTTCGCTGTCAACCGCTTTCAACTACTACCTGAAATACTGCCTTTATCAGGAATTTCCGTATGTCGGTCAATACAGTATATCTCTGCCCAACTCCCTGCCCAAGGTGACAGAGAAATATGTCAGTATCTTCCCCTATACAATTCGTCATTATTTTAACGAAGTAGATTTCAGGTACCAAACCTTCATGTACAGCAAAGACGAGTGGCAGCGCCGCCTGGACTGGCTAGCTATGAATGGTTATAACACGCTTCTTATGGGCTTGGGCGAAAAGAACATCTGGTACAATGCCCGTTTTGAATTCGGATACAGCCCCGACGCCATCACCGAGTTGCGTAATTCCAGCCGCGGAGATTCTCAGTACTTTGGCACATACAATATTTCCCAGATTGCATTTGATAAAGAGGGAAAAATGGCCAAGGATGTTGCCGAAATGGCTTTTAAACTGGGTTTGGAGATGGAAATCTATCCTTTCACTGGTCAGGTTCCATTTGCCTTCCCGAAAAACAAAAGCGATTATTACGTAAGTACCTTACCCCCTGCCCCAAACGGCAACAAGTTTACGATTGATCTGCCTGGCTCCGTTTTTGACGGCACCCTGGCCTATCCAGGCTCCCGCTGGATGAATCTGCCTCAAGGCCTGTTTATCAGTGCCGACGTAGGTCCGACCGATGTGGCCAAAGCATCCGCTATGAGGGGAAAATTTGAGGCCATTTCCAAAATCTACTGGAAATCTTTGCAAAATTTTTACGGCTTTGACGACTGGGGCTTTGTGCCACGGTACGCCTTCCGCAGCATGATCGCTGAACAGGGCTTTGTGGTCAGCGGCTCTGCTTTTAGCCAAGACACCTTGACCACCATTCAGAAAGATATGTTCAGGATCAATCCCGATATGGTCTGGATTCAGGATGCCTGGCGCTATCAGAGTTGGCTTTCCAAAAAAGTCGATCTGGATCGTTCTATGCTGCTTGAATTCAAAGCCTATAACCGTCCGATCTGGCAAAACGAAATAGAACCTAATGGCGTACCGTGGGTTTGGTGTATGACCTGGAATTTCGGCGGCAACACCGGCATGGACAGCGGCATGAATAAACTTGTATATGAACTTCAGAATGCCAGAAAAACAGCCCGTAACATGGTTGGCATAGGTGTCACGCCGGAAGGCAGCGATACCAATCCGGCCCTTTACGATTTAATGGCTGAAATGAATTGGCGTAAATTGGACTTCGCAAACATCCCGGAAACAGATGTCTGGGTCGCCAAGTGGTTGAAAGACTACGCTCGCCGACGCTATGGCACAGCTATCTATGATGCTGCCAAGTCTGAGATAGACGAAATGTGGGAAGCCCTTCACAATATTGTCTATAAAAATTTCATCAAAGGCGATGAGCCAGCACAAACCCTCACTAACGCCAAGCCAGGCGTAACCGGCACTGTAAGAGCGCGCTTTTGGGCCAGCTTTACGGGTAGTAAGCCCAACATTCCCTATGACCGCGCTGATATTTACAATGTGTGGGCTCTGACACTGAGGGCCGCCAACGCTGCGCAGACCGCAGGTGAACTTAACAAACAGTTTGAATATGACTTGGTTGACATCACACGGCAGGCGCTGGGCGACCTCTCCGAGCCGGTATATACGCATGGGATTACCAAATATTACGCTGCTAGGGATAAAGATAAAATGCTGAAATATCTTGATATTATGATCGACATTTGCAAGGATATGGACAGTATTCTGACCACCGTGCCGGAATTCCTGCTGGGCAAACGTCTGGAAGATGCCAAAGCCAGAGGTGCTACACCGGAAGACACTTATTACTTTGAACGATTAGAGCGTACCTTTCTTTCCTATTGGATTCTGGAAGAGGACGTGCCGCTTTATGGTGGTAAGGATGCTTACGACTCGGCAGTCAACAATCTGCTTGATTACTGCAACCGCCACCTGGCTGGTCTGATGAAATATTATTACGGAATGCGCTGGCAAATAGTGCGTGACTACATGGCCGAATCTTGGAATGGCAACTCAAATCTGCCCCCCATCCCGCCTTATAACGCATTGGTCAAGGCAGCAACTAAATCCTGGGTTGAGGGCAATGGCAAAACCGCCCTCAACTATCCGAGCCACATCAAAAATTACACAACCAACACCACAGGTAATCCGCTAAAAATCAGCACGGCTCTATATTCAAAATACTCCTCATTGAGCCAGGTTCAAGACACTGATTGATACCAAGATGTAATCAAAAGATCGCATCTTGGTATCAGTAAACTTTCTCATCAAAATCATGGAACGCAGTTTTGATGGGGAACATATGCTATAAGTGATCTATTACAACTAATGTAACATCATCCGTAAATTTATTCGGATCAATGAAAAGCTGGGTTTGGTCAAAAATTAATGCTGCGGCGTCTTCCAGTTCGGATGGCATCTCGGAGCAAAAACGTAGTAGACCCTCGCTGCTCAAAATTGTATTTGAGTTTGATTCAGCTTCCACAAGGCCGTCTGTGTAGAGAATAAGGCGGTCTCCAGGTGCGAATGGTGTGGTGCGCTCCGAAAACGACATGTTTTCATCCATACCAAGAGGTGAGCTGGCGTTGTTGAGAATGGCCGGGTGGCGCGGTTCGCCGGATTGTCCATCGGCAATGTAAATTGCGGGTTCATGACCGGCGCAAACGTAGGAAATGGTACTGGTCATTGGGTCTAACTGGGCTATAAAGGCCGTAGCGTACTGTTCTTCCAGCGTGTTGCGTGCGAGGTCCCGATTCATACACTGAGCCCATATCAATGGCCCACCTCGTGTGCGTATATGATTCTCAAAACTCGTTTTGACCATTGTGGAAATTAAGGATGCCGTAACTCCATGTCCGCTGACGTCCGCAATCAGAACGCCCACACCCCCATATGGAAGCGGAGATATGGCGTAAATATCACCGCCGATACCGCCAACAGGCTTGTATATATGTGTGTAGCGGTAAGGGCCGACTGCACCAGCCTCTGGCAATAAACTCAACTGTAGGCGTGCGGCCAGTTCTATGTCGCGTTGTACGTTTTCGCGGTAAACTGTTAGCTCGCGGTTGTGTTGCTTGATTTCTTTCTGCATCCTGATAATGCGGAAAGCACTGTCAACTCTGGCTATCAACTCCTGACCGCGGAGCGGCTTGATAATGGTGTCATCCGCGCCAATGTTCAACGCCTCTATTGTTGTCTCGTTATCCAACATGTCGTTGGTAGGCGTCATCAAGATGATGTACATGTCCCTGGTGTCAGGGTTCTTTTTGATTATTTTGCACAGGTGGTCGCCTCTGATCCCAGGTAATGAGAGGTCAGCTAGAACCAAGTCCGGCTGAACTTTGGCCATTTCTATGAGGACGTCGTGTCCGTCCCCTGCTTGTAAAACCTGGTAGCCAGCCCGCTTCAGGTAGAAGTGCAGAAAATCCCTTATAGAACTTTCTGCGTCGGCTATCAGGACGAGACCTTTTGTTGTATGTGACATGGCTAAGACGGGCTCAGACGCGCAAGGCGTCCTGCTCGGTGGCGAAAATACTGAAATAGTTTGTGAGATTTGTCTGGTCAAAGACCTTTTTCACTTGGGGGGAAATACAGCATATATGCAATCGGCTACCGTTCTTGTCCGCGCTGCTACGGGCGGCAACCAAAAGACCTAGACCCGATGAATCAATGAAAGAGGTGCCCTCCAGATTTATAACGAGAAGGTTTGGTTGCTGTGCGGCGATTAAGTCTTTAATGGCTCCCCTCAGTTGAGCGGTGACTTCAAAGTTGATCTTGCCTTTGACGGATAATACCGATGCATTACCTTCTTGTTTTGTTTGTATATTCAGCATGTTACCTCCTGGGGCAGTATCCCCCTGAGAAGCCTTTTTCTCACTGCTTCGCGCTGTCTGTTTTTGTACTCCGAATGGGAGGCGGGTCCCAGACGCGAGTTGTAGAAATCAGCTTTTTCCATGATTTGAACTTCATGGGGAAAGAAAAAGGTGTATTCTTCCTGGGCTTGAATCAACTCTGGAATATGAAACCGGTTGGACATTTCAGGGTTGCCTCCTTTCTTGAAATTTTTCCGGTTTTTTTCCAATGCTGGTACGCCAGACCCAGGCAGGCGCATCAAGGTGTTTACGGTGAATTGCAATGCGGTGTAATCGCGGCTGGAATAGGGGTTGACTGCAGGCTGACCGATCCTTTGAGCTAATTTTTCGCAGATGGTCTGCCTTTCGACGGGGGTAAGGTCTTTGACTGAAAAACTGTCTGGCAACATTTTCAACCACTCTTCCAACAGTTTAACGTCTATCATCAAATTGCGGGTACGTGAGGGTTTGATGTGCGCAGCCTGAAATACATTGTGGTCAATAAAAAACCTTAACAGTAATAAAACATCCAATAAGTCTTCAGCTACAACTCTGATGCCGATGTGGTCATATATCGTTTCCGCGACATTTTCTGATTTCTGCAACAATTTAAGAAGCAAGGAGTATCTGTTTTTGCTCTCTTTGCGCTTTACATCCAATACTGAAACCTCGTAGTCACCCTTAAAGAGCCATCCGCCGTCTTGTTCTTGAATTAAATAGCGTTCATATCTTTCAAATATTTGATGTTGAATATCCGGCAGGAATCGTAGAAAAATATTGTTGTCTATATAAAATAATGTGTGCATTATACAAAGAACTGCACAACTCCACTTGGCTATGTCGTTGCGCGGTTTTGCGCTCGCCCAGACCAAGAGATTCAGGGGGTCTCTTAATTTCGATACTTTGGTCGGAATTTCTAAGTCTGTCCCCTCTAATACAACATTTTGCAGGAATGTTACCGAGTCTTTAAAAATTTTTACAACCTTAGCTCTCTGATGCGGCAGGTTCATGTCGAAGCCGTAATTTAATGCGAAATCCTGAGCTTGGGCATAAGATGTGATATCCAACCCGTCCTGGTCAATAAAGACACGCCCTCCCAGGACAACGTGGGTGATTTCATTGGATAAGCTGAAATTGTTTGTAATAAGCATTTATAGGCATGTAACCCGCGCGGAATAAATGTTAAGCAAAACCGCGCGAGTTATCAAGTCAACGAATTTTCTATCTATCCGATTGCGAAAGCTGCTACCAGTGAATAGATGACCAAGGCTTCAATGAGGGCCAGACCAATGATCATGGTAGTCCTGATAGCACCGGCAGCTTGTGGGTTGCGGGCAATCCCTTCGCAAGCGGCGGCGACTGCCTTGCCCTGACCCAAACCGCAACCGAAAGCGGCTATGCCCAAAGCTAAATGAGCCAGATAGCGCCCACTGTTGACAACAGTCGCAGCACCCGCAACACCCGCAACAGCCTCTGCGGTCTCAACGGCGGTCTCCGCCGCTTCTGGGGTGCCCTGCGCGAAAGCGACAACGGCTATAGCGAAAAAGAAGAGCGTTGTAAGGATTTTTTTCATGTTTCACCTAAAAAAAGGAGCCAATGGGTTCGGAATCCATCGGCTCGGAATCAGTGTTCATGACTGACAGCGCCTGAGATGTATATGGTGGTAAGCATGATAAACACAAAGGTCTGAATCAGGCCAAAGAAAATACCAAGAAACATCATAGGCACAGGCAGTAAGAATGGCATCATGCCAAAG
>JAIRRD010000075.1 GCA_031256155.1 Holophagales bacterium | reverse complement strand
CCGTGTTTTTCAGTACCGCCCTGACTTGATTGTTTCCGAGGTTATTCTTATATACATCCCCTGGGAAGAAGTCATACTGATCTGACCAGGTGCGGCTGACAAAGGTGATTTTCCAGAAGCCGCCGTTGCTAAGGTTCCGAGCGAAACCTACGCTAAATTCATTCGTGGTGGCCGCTTTCCAGTCTGGGTCAATAACAAAGCTGTTCAAGTCACGGGATGTTGACGAATATACAGGCCCGTAGTTGGCCGGGTTAGTAAATTCCGAGTAACTAACGAGGTAGGGACGGTTGCTGCCATCCGGCGCACTTTTATTCCAGTAGCTCCACTCATTATTGGGCTGGGGTGCATTGGTGAACTGTCTGAACAGGCCATTGTAGTTAGCGTTGTGATACTGGTTCAGAGACAGGTTCATCACACGGCTCTGGTCGCCATGAATATCCCATTTGTATTCAAACCGCAGTGTTGGTTTTATGTAGGAATGGATATCTCTGCTGCTTTCCCAAAGCGTCCAATTGTCCAACCGAACACCCAACATAACGCTGTGATTGTCATTGATTGACCACAAATCATTGATGTAATATGACCTCATCTGAGTGTAGAACGCAGCAGACCCTTCGCCATATCTGTGCTGTACGCGAGGATAAAAATTAGAAAGGCCACTAGCGGCACCAGCGATGGGCGCACCGTCAAAGAGGCGGGTATTTGCCGTGTAGCCTGTCCCTCCGTTTGCGATATATCTAGCGATCCCATTGGGATCCAGATCACCGAGCGTCGCTTGATATACGTTAAAGACTATGAATTTTCCTGCATAGTCGCTTATGTTGATGGGAACGCCTCTGGGATTGTAAAAGTCCTGCGATGTCATGTTATAGGGGAGCTGACCTGGCGCCCACCAGTACCATTCGGGGTCAACCGCATTTGTCCAATCGAATTTGTCGTTCTGTATGCCCATGTCAATTAAGTGGGTTCCCTTCGTTGTGTTAAGGACGTGTTGGTAATTTATTGTCGTTGACGCAGTGCCACCGGTGGCCCCCGTTGCAACATCGTTCCTACCACCAAAGCTATGGTTCCTGTAGCCGGCGCCGGTAGCGTTTAGGATCAGGTCAACGTACCCACTGGCCATAAAATTGGAAGGATCATTGTTGGAATAATTGTTTATTATCCAGTTATTATTTGAATATGTACCTTCATGGGGTACAACAGAGGGTATGGTGTAAACCCTGTGACTCACATGCTCGTTGACACCTGGTTGCGTCCAACCAGTCACGTTGTAACCGTGGCGGACTTCCAAAACACCTGAGTTGCCTATGATGCCTTTATACGCCAACGTCCAAAATCTGGCTATTCCATCATCCGAATCCTGGGGCAAAATTTCTCGGCTGTTGGAGTTGTTGACAGGACTCCGGGGAGATCCCCACTGCAGCATGTTGTCTCTGTAAGAATATTCAAACTGATGGTCGGGCGTAATCTGGGCATAAAGGGTAAAGTGATTATAGAGATCAAGCCCAACGACATAGCCAAACACATCGTAGGGATTCTGAAGTCCACCCAATTCACTCCTGCGAACCACCAGGCCATTTGTCGGGTCCTGGTAATACAGTCCAACTTGGTCCTGAGGCCGGGGACCCAAGCTGGGATTCGACCATTGGCCGCGGTTCCAGGATTCTGTTCTCTCATTTGGCGGTACAATTCTGCCGGCATAGGCAAAAGTGATGTGGTTTTTCCAGAGCGGGCCCTTAATTGTGTATTCATAGTTCCTGCCCAAATTGTCGTTGGGCGGATTTACTGTATTCAGGTTCCCTTCGCGGGTAGGGTAGCCCCTGTCGGTGGCGTTCCAAAAACTGCGCCTAAGGCCAGTTATCCTGAAAGTACCGTTGAATGAATTGCTGCCCTTGGACGTCACCATTGATATGATGCCGCCGTCTGTGTTTCCGTATTTCGCGTTTGTGGGGGATTGCAAAACAGCCACGGATTCAACGAGGTCCTGAGGGAGTTTGGCAGTGCTGCCCAAATACCCAGCTGACCCCTCCATAGCGGTCTGGCCGTCAAAGAGGATTTTGCCCCCCCCTATAGACCCGCCGCGGACTCTTGGCCTGATATTGCCATTGCCCATCATGTCAATCCCAGGCACCAGCTCGCCGAGAGCTAGTAAGTCGCTTGGGTTTTTCAATTGCCTGAGAAAGTCGGCTGAAAAGGAAGTTTGGACGACTGTGTCTGTTTTATCTACCTGGCTAGTGCTTGTGGCGGTGATTTCAACCGTTGCTTCTTGAGCGGTTACGCTGGTCAATCTGGTGCCACCGTTTATTACCTGACCTGCGATTATTTGCAGTGTCAGCCTGCGCGTAATATAGCCGTTGAGTGTGTAAGTGACGTTATAGTTGCCATTTGGCAACAGGGGCACGCGAAACTGGCCGCTGGCGTCAGTGGCCACCTGGCGCGTTTGCAACAGCGAGGATGATTCGAGCAACACCCTCACGCCCTGCAACGGCACGCCATCCTGAGATGTCACCCTCCCTGCCAGAACCGCAGAGGTGAGGTCTTGGGCAACTATTGCTCCGCCGCCAGAGGCGATAAGTGCCATTAGTGGAGTTAACACAAGGTTTTTACGCATAATTTTGCATCTCCCGAAAATCAATTAAAGTTTTAAACTGAGGGCAAATTCGATGGCTGTGCCTCGGCTGCTGCCGGTTTCCAACCTTCCGGTCTCGCTTCCTGAATACGCGCCGGGGGTGAAATCATAGTGCTTCATGCCGAAATTGCGCAGCGTCACACCAAATCCCAGATCGCTGTTGATGCGATAATTTATGCCAGCAAATATGCCAATATTCACGTCCGCGCCTTCTTCATGAAAGCTGCCGCCGCCGCCTGTGTACAGAGGAGGCAAAACACCGCCGCTATAGGGAGCTCTATAGGGGTCTTGAGACTGGTCGCGCAGTGTCCACTTAAATTCGCTGGTAACCTTGTATCTGTCTATTCCCAAACCGCCAAACCACTCCATTTTTTTGGTTATGTTGGCGATAATCGGAGGACCAAAGGCGGGGATGGGCGAATGATAGGCCACCCTTAATGAAAAGCCCTCTCCCCTCTCCTTGCGGTCATCGTAGGACCAATAGGGTTCCATGACAAGAGGGCCTGTATTTCCCCAGTCCGTAACGTCATGGTGCCGTCCGGGAACGACTTCCCAGGTAACCTCGGCGCTGAGGGCCCCGCCGCTGGCGAACATTTTGCGTTTGACTTCGGCGCCGAGACCCATGATTTTGTTGTCATGGTGAGACATCTGCATATCGCCGCCAACCAGACCAGCCCGAATCTTAACTGCATAGGTGTATAGCTCATCAGCCTCCTGGGCACTCAATCCCGATGCCCCGGTACCCCCCAGCAATGCCAGAAGCGTTAGAACGTGTGTTAGGTTACTTCTCCTCACTGTTTTACCTCCTCAGTAGGTTTGCGATTCGCTGAAACATTAAAAAAAACTCCCCATGTGTGTGGAGAGTTCATGAAAGCCAGAGCGCGGGCAGCATGGCATTTTCGTACTGACAGCACGCGCAGACCCCATATATTTGGGCTGCAAGGGCATTAAAAAGCGTGCCTCTCCGTTCCCACCGTGTGAAGGTGGGAAACAAATACCGAATTGTTTGAAATGAACGAGCATACAAGTATTGACCTGTTGTCTTTTTCAAATTGCGAAGCGCAAAAAAATTACAGCTTCAGTAATCAATTTTTACACAAGTAAATATTTTTTGTCATATTTTTTGAAAAAACAAGGAACTTTTTTGAATATATAGTCCTTTCATCTCAAAAGATTGCGAAACGCGATTTTGACATGAAGAGTCTTTGAAGCAGCCCATAAACAATAGTGATTTTAGTTTGTATTGCCAATTTAGCGGCAGACAAAGCCCGTCTACGAGCAAATGAAATTGCCCCCAAATTCTCTCATGTCAAAAATATCAAAATATGTCAAAAACATATTTGTCTATATTTATATAATATTATATAGATAATTTAAAACATGCTCATTGTTTAGAACAATTATAGTATTTATATTGTATGAAACGTTAATGTTTATATTCATTTTCCCACCTTCACACGGCGGGAACAGAGATACACAGCTACTCCGTACCCACATTCAGGTTTGAATACAAATTCGACATGAACGGCGCCCAGAGCCGCCTCTTCGGTGTGTCTATGGGCCAGTTCCACCTCGAGTTTGGCCTTTTTCTATTGAAATATTTCATCCAGCACTGGTGGCAGATATGGGCATACGGTTGGAAGCAAACCTCAAGTAATGTCTCTTTCCATCCACTCTAACCTTGGCCACTCTAACCTTGGCGATGCAGGTTGGCTGCAAAGCCATGGTTATGAATACTTTTTTTTTTTTTTATTTGTAGAGAACAAAGGCAATCTTATTGCCGCAGGTCTTCTCTATGAGAAGAATGCCTACCCAATTATTGGTCGTGCCAAAACAGCAATAGTCACGTTAACACCTACTTCCAGAACCCTTTCCGTTCATCCAGGGAATGTTGGATTTAGCCTAACCAATACAAAATACGGACTATGGTGCCTGGGGCTCGCTGCAGATGGCAATTCCCTTAATTATATTTTTGACGTTCAAAACGGCTATAGTTTTGATGTGTTGGCCGCCATTACAGATTATAAGATTGGAGAGCCCCAAACCTTTCCTTATAAGGATGGTATTCTTATATGTTCTGGGGAACTAATTGGAGGGCAAGCCGGTATAGGCATTGTAGTAGATACTCTTTGGACATTGCATTACTATGATATCC
>JAIRRD010000022.1 GCA_031256155.1 Holophagales bacterium | reverse complement strand
ATTTAACAAGCTGACCATATACGCTAACTCCCCCAGCGAACTATTGCCAAACCTATTCGATGTGCTTAATTGTGAAAACGGCTGCAACATCAGTGTCGCATGTTCGCAGGACCTGAATTTCTTTGAAATCAACCGCAAAATGGACAAAAACAGAAAAACAGCGACGGGCGGCCATAGCAGAGAATATTTAGACAATTTATATAAAAAATATGACGAAACTTTTGACCTCTTACGTTTCATAAGACGCTATAACCCAATTTACACACCATCAGAACAGATATCAGACGAGTTCGTAGAAAAGGCATTCGAGCTGCTGGATAAGGACACATACGAAAAACAAAACATCAACTGCGGTGCCTGTGGCAGCGATACATGTCTGGGCATGGCAAGAAAATTAGTCCTCGGAGTAAATATAGCCACCAACTGCATTGTCAAGTCTAAAGAAGACTTAATGGCGGAGCACAAAAGAAACATGACCGCATACGATCAACTGACGGCCATGAAACAGATGAGGGAGGTAGACGATCGCGTACGGATAATGCTTGACGCAGCTCCGTTCTGTTTCCATATCTTTGACAAAGACCTGCGGATAATTGAGTGTAATCAGGCGGCAGTCTATCTCTTCGAGATGTCCAGCAAGCAGGAATACATGGACAGGCATCATGAGCTTTCGCCTAGGTTCCAGCCGGACGGGAGGCTGTCGGAAGAAAAGTACCCCTGGGTAATCAAAAAGGCGTTCGACGAAGGCTATCTGCGCGTAGAGTGGATGCACCAGAAGCTCAATGGTGAGCTGATACCGATTGAGGCCACGTTGATATGCGTCAACTACAAGGGCAACAAGGTACTCACCGCATATACCAGAGACTTAAGAGAGCAAAAACGGATGATGGGCGAAATCAACGCCACGACCGCAAAGCTGAAGGCGGTAGTCTCCAATTATCCGGGTGCCATCTGGAGCGTAGACAAAAACCGCATAATTACATTGTTCAACGGTATGCGTCTGCGCGAGATTGGCACCTCACCCGATTTATTGGAGGGCAAGGAGCTTGACTTAGCACGCCAGATGAACAGATATTCGGAAATAGCCGAAAAAACACATAAAACTTTTACGGAAGGCTTCCAGGACTGGATCACAGAAATGGATGACAAAGTATACCACGCACGTACCGCCCCCATCTATGATGATGACGGAGAGGTGGCAGGCGTGGTGGGGAGCCTGGATGATTTCACCGAAATAGTCCATCTGCAAAAGGATTTGGAGGAAGCCCTCCAGCAGGCTGGAGACGCTATCAAGGCTCTTGAGACCGCACAGTTGACCACTTCCACCATGTTCGAGTCGAATCCGCAAATCAATATGCTCTTCGACAGCAATTTCAGGATAATAGATTGCAACCCCTCCGCCGTCAAGTTCATGGGGGTCAAAACCAAAGAGGAGATGCTCAATAGTTTTACGGCTCTTTTGGTGAACAGCATCCCTGAATTCCAGCCAGATGGCCGCCGCTCCGTACCCTTTGCCGAAAGGCTGATGACCGCTGTAAAAGAAGGCTATATCAATTTTGAGACGGAATTGTACCTGAACGGTGAATACCGCAATGTGGACGCAACTTTCAGGAAGATTCCCTACAAAAACAGCTTCGCCATTGTCGCCCACGTGTTGGACATGACCGATGCACACAAGCGCGAAATGGCTCTCGCGGCCGCACACGAGGTAAATGAACTTCAGTTGACCAAACTAAACCTGGTAGTCCGCGCCTCGAAGATAGCCCTATGGGACATGGAAGTGCTGGAGTGTGATCCCATAAACCCCAACAACGCTTTCACAATGTCGGACGAATTCAGACACATGCTGGGTTTTTCAAACGAAATAGATTTTCCAAATGTGCTATGCAGTTGGACCAATAGGCTGCACCCCGATGACTCTAAAAGAGTGCGAGACGCTCTTCTGCGCCATTTATTCGACACTACTGGCAACACTCCTTATGATGTCGAATACCGACTTCAGAATAAAAACGGTCAATACGCATATTATCGCGCTTCCGGCGAAACAATCAGGGACGAGCAGGGCAACCCCATCCACATAGCTGGCGCATTGGTTGACATAACCGAGACCAAGAACATCCTGCTCGACACTGAGATGCACCGTATAGAGGCCGAGGCGGCAAATAATGCAAAAACGGCTTTCCTAAGCGCCATGAGCCACGAAATACGCACACCGATGAATGCCATTCTGGGTATCACGGAAATCCAGCTTCAGAAAGGGGCCATTGACCCGTACGCAAAAGAAGCGTTTGAGAAGATATACAGTTCGGGCGAAATGCTGCTCAACATAGTAAATGACATACTCGACCTCTCCAAGATAGAGGCGGGTAAGATGGAACTGGTCTGCGGCAATTATGAAATCGCTAGTACCATCAGCGATGTCGTGCAACTCAACATTATGCGGATCAACAGCAAGCCCATAAGTTTTGAACTCAGTGTGGACGAGAGGACACCAACAGTCCTCTTTGGAGACGAACTCCGCATCAAGCAGATTCTGAACAACATTCTCTCCAACGCATTCAAATACACCGAGACAGGCACCGTAACACTCCTCATTGCGCCAGAGTCAGGAAGCAAGGAAGATACATCCGATGTAACGCTCGTTTTCATTGTGAGCGACACGGGCCAAGGCATGACCAGGGAACAGATGGACAGGCTATTCGATGAATATTCCAGGTTCAACCTCCAGGCCAACCGTTTGACGGAGGGCACGGGACTGGGCATGAATATCACGCACAACCTCCTGCGCCTGATGAATGGTGAGGTAACTGTTGAAAGCAAGCTGGGTGTGGGATCCATCTTCACCGTGCGCCTGCCGCAGATCAAGGTCGGCTCCGACACTCTGGGCAGGGAAATGGCTGAAAACCTGCAGCAGTTCAAGTCCGGTAACTGGGCGCCGTTGAAGAGAGTGAAGCTGGATTACGAGCCTATGCCCTACGGCAGCGTCCTGATAGTGGATGATGTGGAGACAAATATTTACGTCGCGTCTGGGCTAATGATTCCGTACAAGTTGAAGATAGATTCAGCCGACAGCGGGTACGCCGCTATTGAAAAGGTAAAGAACGGCAACGAGTACGACATCATTTTTATGGATCACATGATGCCCGAAATGGACGGCATAGAAACAACAAAAATTTTGCGGAGCATGGGTTACAAACGCCCCATCGTTGCGCTGACGGCAAACGCCGTTGGTGGGCAGGCCGATAAGTTTATCGGGAATGGATTCGACGATTTCATTTCCAAACCCATCAACATCAAGATACTGAATGCCGTGCTTCGCAGAATGATACGCGACAAACACAAACCAGAGGCGATAGAAGAGAACAAAAAGCAGATGGATGTAAAAGAGGCACGTCTGGAAGATAGCGCACCGCTCTCACCGCCCGTCATCAGCCCGCAGCTTGCAGAAATCTTCACGCGGGACGCAACCAAATCTCTGGCTGTACTGGATGCAATAATTGCAAAAAACGGCTCTTACAGTGATGCCGACATTCACAACTACACAATTCACGTACATGGGATGAAGAGCGTACTTGCAAATATCGGCAACAAAGACCTCTCCGCCGTTGCGGAGAGATTGGAGCGAATAGGGCGCGAAAAAAACGTCGAGCTCATTACGCTTGAAACCACCGCCTTTGTGAGTAATCTGCGGACCTTCGTCGAAGGGATCAAAGACCTCGTGCCTGGGGAGAAGACAGAAAAATACGGAACACAGGCTGTTGACAGCACCGATCTGCGCGAAAAGCTCCTTGGGGTAATGACGGCGTGCAAAGATTTTGATGAAAGAGCCGCAGATTCGATTCTATCCGAGCTAAAGCAAAGCGCATGGCCACAACCTACCAGAGAGCTGCTGGACACAATAGCTAGTCTGTTGTTACACAGCGATTTTGACGATATAGTGAGTGCGGTCAACGAGTTTCTAAACACAGAATAGACTGAAGCCGCTCGCTAAACCGTCAGGTTTTTATAGCCAACGCCCTTGACAAACGGTACAAATAGGCAAGCACCGCCTACGTCTCCCATTCCACTCCCCGCCGATGGCGGCTCGCTCCATTATCGGCGCAGTCTAGCGCATTCGCACATTTTACTTGTGGAGCATTGTTATGCTCCACAAGTAAAACGACTATAATTCCAAAATGAAATTGCTCTAATCATCATCACTTTGAACACCCAGGCTCAAGCCGCGCAAATGAGCGGGGACCGGGCTGTTAGATGATGCTGTTGCAGAAGCGGCGTGAGATTGTTGCGACTGCAGCTTGTTGGGAGCGGGGCGGCTCTGCTGGGCAGTCTGAGGATTAACAATTTGAGCGTGAACATCAGCATGGGCAAGACATTCCAGTTGCTCTAATTCATCAAGCGATGGAAATTCTTCAAACCGTAACCTTCTGGCTCCCCATATTTCAACGATGGTTCCTTTGAGTCGCTGTAAGCGCGGCAGCGTCTGCCTCCAGTAAAGACCCAACGGTCTGCCTGCGGAAGAAATAAAACCAATCAAGTCGGAATCTGGAACCAATGCCGGTTTCCCCTCAATCCAAGTCGCCATCGTCAGTGTCCTACCCTGTTGGGTTTTTATGATACCCAAAGGGCATGGCACACCAATTTGCATTTTCTCAAGTTCCGCAACTTGCGCGTTGTACGCGGCCATAGTATCCAATTGACGAAATTCGCGCTGTGGCTGAATCATTGGATGGGGGTCTTGAAGGCTTGCTGGCATCAATTTGCTGTCAACCCACTGATACATGGTTACAACCAAAATATTTGTGTCAGTGTTTTTTATGGCTGCCCCAATGGCATCCGCGAGTTTTGGCAGCAAAACCTGTGGCGACACCAAAAGCGTGTCCGGCTTGGGTATAGCAACAAATGTATTTTGTCCTGGAAACAATTGATTCCAATAATTAGGCAAGAGAATTCTGGATGCGTCCAGACCGTCTCCAAAATCTGAGCGATAAATACCGCTGGGCAAGCGAACAAATGGCTTATCCTTTGTAACCTCTTCCAAATGATCCATTGCTAAGTCCATTACATCGTCTTCGGGAATATCCCAAATGGCGAACCATTCCTGTGGTACTGGTTTTCCCGCAGACAATATCCGCTTGCAGAGGTTATCGAAACATGGACGGTAATAGTAAGGTTCGCGCTCGCCTTGCCATGTTGGAACAATTTGTGGGAAAAGTTCGTACTGAGCCTCGCGCCAAGGCAGAGGCAACGGAAGCCCTTGCCTGAAGAGAGCCGCAATGGCATCTGCGGTCGACTCCCGTTCCTTAGCCTTTAAGAGGCTAAAATCCCGCAAAAAATCATCATTTAAGCCAGGCATTTCAGTGGGAATGCCCCGCGCCTGTAAGAGCTCAGCTAAAGTCGGAAGGTTTTGATCCTTTAAAAAAAAAAAAAAACGTGAAAAAAAAGACATAACTCTATTATAGCAGTTCAACTGCAATAAGTTGAACTGCTATCATTGGTATCAATCAAAGCATGAATCAACTT
>JAIRRD010000265.1 GCA_031256155.1 Holophagales bacterium | reverse complement strand
GTCCATAGGCGGGCTTGGCTCGCCGTAAATGGACTATGAAAGCGAAAATTGCTATACCGTGGCGCGATGACTCATCAACCAAGGTGGCATATTTGGAAGCCCCAGATGGGACACGTGAGTACGTATAGTCATTTTACTTGTAGAGCATTGTTATGCTCTACAAGTAAAACAAATACAAACCTCTATTCGGTCTTCGCACTCAAGCCGACTTCTTCCTCGTATTTTTGTATCCTGAGATGAGTATCCGCCTCTAAGGTAACGGCCTTTTCGTCCATCATACTTTCGATGTAGGTGAAGACGTTTTTGCTCCCATGTATCACAGCATCCAGATAGTCCGCTATTGCCTTTTCGTTTTCTACGAGGTTTATCAGGTCGTTGCCAAAAGCGGCAATGGCGTTGGCAGATGAGTGAACCTGGGCGTGTGGGGCCTCCACTTTGGGATAGGATGCGGTCTTGCTGAATTCCTGCTTGCCGAGGCCAGTTTCCCACCATTTTCCAAACCTGCAGTTGTGGTGATCCACTTTGGCGAACTCTTTGACACCCAGATGGGGCTGAATGAAGTTGAACAGTTTGTGGATGTATATGGTGTGGTCCATCTTGGCCAGGTTGCCGAATAAGTTGTTTGCCATGGCTCTCAGGAACTCAACCACCTCTATCACCGTATTCTTCTGCTCGTTGGACAGTGTGGACACGGACTCTACAGATTGTGAGGTGTCCTTGACAAACTGGGCGAGTACCAGCGAATTCTTTTTGAGTGTGTCGGAGATTTCGTTTACTCCATTAATCATGGTGAAAATTTCACGGCTGGCAGTGGCTGTGCGTTCTGCCAGCTTCCTGACCTCCTCCGCGACCACTGCGAAGCCCTTTCCGGCCTTTCCGGCCCGTGCCGCCTCTATGGAGGCGTTCAGAGCGAGCAAGTTTGTCTGTGTCGCTATCTCGCTGATGAACCCCACTATCGTGGATATCTTGTGGCTCTGTTCCTCCAGGGAGTCGACACCGTTCTGGGCTGTGTGCGCAGACTCCTGCAACCCGCCCAGGTTCGTACTCAACTTGTTGTTCTGGAAGTCTATCTTAATGGTGTTTAAGAGAGCCGTGTCCATACTCATAACGAGGGGCATGACCTGCTCTACGGTTTTGGCCAGGAAACCCTGCATGGAGATCAGCACTTCGGTCAGGCGGATTGCGTAAACGCCTATCTTCTCGTCTATTGTCTCAGGTATTTGTTCAATGAGTTCCAGCCTGTAGACATCAAACTCATCCAGTACTTCAATTTCCTTGACCAAGTACAGATTGCCCGAATCGGTAATCATTGAGCCGATGTGCTTCCGCAGCTCTGACTCGTTCCTGAAGCGTTCGATGAGCTGACTGCTGGCTATGGGCAGGACGCACACGCCGTTATCGAACACGAACAAAGGGTCTTTCGTGTCCAACATAAGAAAGGCCTTAGCGAGTTCATATGCAAGGGAGTTAGCCTCGGACTTGGTGTATAGTTTTTCTTTTTTTGCGTGCGCCATGTAGACATCCTCTGGTGTAAAAAAACGAAAAAGACAAAGACGGCAGTCTGCCGCAATTGCAAAAAAATACTAGCACATCTAAAAAACTTTGGGGATGTATTATTTGTTAGAAAAAAATTTACATAGAATTGCCATCAAATACTCGTTTGCCCCCTACCCAGGTTCCCAGGATTTTGCCGTGTAATTCCCAGTCCTTAAATGGGGTATTGAAGGCTTTGCTTTTTATGAAAGCCCGGTCAACCCTTATGGTAGCCGAGGGGTCAAATAGTGTGAAATCAGCAGGGTTACCTACAGCTAAAGAACCCAGTCCCTTTTTGTCCAGGTGGAATATTTTCGCTGGACCTGATGTCAATAATTCAATTGCGCGACTCAGACCTATTACATTGCGATTTACCAATAATTCAATGGTCAGGGGCAGTGCTGTCTCCAAACCGATGATTCCAAAGGGAGCATTGGCCAGTTCAAGCTCTTTGTCATCATATGTATGGGGGGCGTGATCTGTGGCTATGGCATCAACAGTACCATCTGCGAGAGCTTCTAATATCGCGTCTATATCGGCTTGTGTCCTCAGGGGCGGATTCATTTTGAAATTGGCATCAAAGCGTTTTATCTCACTGTCAGTGAGGGCGAAATGGTGCGGCGTAACTTCGCATGTAACAGATAGTCCACCCTTTTTTGCGCATCTGATAGTCTCCAGTGAACCCTTTGTGGACAGGTGCTGAAAATGAATATGAGATTTGGTGTGTCTTGCCAGGACGATGTCCCTTGACACCATAGATTCTTCGGCAGAAGCGGGTATGGCAGGGCATCCGAGAGCCGCGCTTGTCGCTCCTTCGTTCATATAGCCGCTGCCAGCCAGATTTTTGTCTTCTTCATGCACGGCGATGGTGACACCCAGCCACTCTGTGTACTCCATTGCTTTACGAAAGACGGCAGCATTCATCACCGGATTGCCGTCATCACTGAAAGCTATGCAGCCTGCGTTTTTTAGTGTTCCGTAATCCGCTAATTCTTCACCCGCCATGCCCCTTGTCAGTGCGCCCAGTGGAAAATATCGGCAAAGCCCGGTTTTGGCCGCGCTGTTTAGCATTAATTGTGTGATGGCTGTGGAATCGTTAACAGGTTTTGTGTTGGCCATAGCGCATACAGATGTAAACCCGCCGGCAACTGCGGCCATACACCCTGTTTCAATAGTTTCCCTGGCTGTTTGCCCTGGTTCGCGGAAGTGTACGTGCAGGTCTATGAATCCGGGACACAGGATGTTTTCGCGGCCATCCAAAATTTCAGTTTCCGGCCTGAGCTGCTCTGCGGCTACAGTATCGCCAATGGCCGCGACAAGGCCATCTTCAACAAGCAAAGCGCCCATTGTATCCATGCCTTGTGCCGGATCTATCAGTCGGACATTTTTAACTAGAAGCGGCATGTTACCTCTGTGAGAAGCCAGAACAGTTTTAATTTAATACCAGGCTGCATTCTTTTGAATGTGATCTGAATATATTAGTTAGATTCAGTCAATTCAATGAGGTCATCGTCTTCTTGAGCAAAGTCACCCTCTTCCACAAATATTTTGGTTATTTTTCCAGCTTCGGGCGCATGGACGAAGTACTGCGTCCTGGCTTCGTCAG
>JAIRRD010000156.1 GCA_031256155.1 Holophagales bacterium | reverse complement strand
GTTTAACTTATTGTAGTCAAACCGCTATGCCGGGATTCGCCTGCGAATCACGGCCGCTCATAGTCCATAGGCGAGCTTGGCTCGCCGTAAATGGACTATGAAAGCGAAAATTGCTATATGCACCCCATTGTTCAAAAGTTCATAGATATTGCGTTATAGTCAACGCCCTTGACAAACGGTACAGATAGGCAAGCACCGCCTACGCCTTCCATTCCCCTCCCCGCTGATGGCGACTCACTCCATTACGGCGCAGTCTTGCGCATCCGCGTGTTTTACTTGTGGAGCATTGTTATGCTCCACAAGTAAAACGACTATAATTTTTTTGGAGGCAGAATGTTCTCAAGAGATGTTGCTTTAAAATTGTTGTTGGAATGGACTGATTCGGAGAGGCTGAAAATTCATGCTCTTGTCGTAGAATCTGTAATGCGCGATTTTGCGCGCCGGTATGGTCAAGACGAGGAGTTATATGGTTTAACAGGCCTTTTGCACGATGCCGATTATGATCGCTGGCCCGAAGAACACCCCAAACGGATAATAAATTGGCTGAATAAAAATGGGGAACCAGAAATGGCACGGGCTGTTCAGGCGCACTGTCCAGACTCAAGAGGATTAAGGGATAATCTTTTGGCAAAAGCCTTGGTGGCTTCCGACGAAATTTCAGGATTTGTCATCGCCTGCGCCCTTGTGCGGCCAGAACTGACGGAAGGGTTACTGCCAAAGAGTGTTTATAAAAAACTAAAGTCATCCACTTTTGCCGCAGGCGTTGACAGAAATGAAGTTGCTGAAGGCTTTCGCCTGATTGCAGAGGCTGTTGGCGGCACGACGGATGAACATCTTCAAAGAATTATTGATGTTATCCACAAGTATAGAAATGACCTGGGTCTGCTTCCATCCGCATTGTTTGTATGAAGGTATTGATACCCTTTCAGTTTTTTCCAGCATTTTAGAGGATTGCACAAAAAATGTAGCATTTCGCTGTGTGCCTGTCATTCAGGGAGTACTTTCGATTTGAACAGAGATTCTCAACAATTTTTGCGGATTCCCGCAGAGAGTATTCGTAAAAAAACTGTAGTATTCTATGCGAATGTCTGATACCCTGCGTCACCGTATTCTGAGATTGAGATTTGCTGTTTACCACCCACTCATAGAGTACCATCCGTCGGCATTGTTGAATAAGCTGATCTCTGTCTTTAAAAGCGCAGGGGTTCCACCTGCGATGAGTAAAGAAAAACGCTCAAAGCCAATAGCGCATTTGGCTTACCCACTGCCTGCTGGTATTGAGGGTCTGGAGGAATGGGCCGATATTACACTCAAGACTGGTTTGAGCGACCCTCTGGACATGGTCACGGAGCGGTTGAGAGCTTGTTGTCCTGAAGGCTTGAATATTCTTGATATTGAGCAAGTTCCGCTTCACGCATCACCGGTTGCGGAACTCTGTGAAACAGCCCATTGGAGCTGGCTTTGTCCCGACGAGTTATTTTCAAACGCCGTGTTGAAACTTGAGACATTTGTCAACAGCATTAGCTTTCAAATAAACAAAACCGGCAAAATCGAAGGCAAGAAGAGCTTAAAATCCATAGAAGTCAGACACCTTATTCAAGAACTTAGAGTATTTTGTGCTTGTGATTCTCTCTTTACGGCAAGCGAAGCTTGTCTGAGAGCACCACGCGGCTGTGATTTGCGAGCAAATCACAGCTTAGAGCAGTTTACCTTCTCAAAGTTAAACTGCTCTAGCTGGCATGGCATGGCGGTTAAGTTTTCCACCAGGATACTCCAAGGTCAGGCGCTCAACCCCCAAAAGCTGTTTGCCGGTATTTTGGATATTGGGCCTGAACAGTTGGGTAAATTTCGGCGTGAGCGCATAGAACTCAGACATGACCCAAAACTTGAGAGATTTGACAAGTTTGCCCCAAAACTCCGCAATCTGTACGAAGACGCAGTTCTGCTGGAGTCTACCCCTAATATTAAAATTTATGACGATGATGAAGATGGGGTGTTGAGGATTTAGTGTATCAGTTTCGTCCCGACAGAAAGGGGAGTGCAATGGGATGCGTAGACGATAGATGCCTATTTGTTACAATTTCAAAGAGCAGTACAATTATTTTATACTAATCTGCGTTTAATTGACATTGAACACAAAACGTCTAAGTTTTGAAAACGCTAATATAACCATTATTTTCAAAATTTATGTATGCTGTTTTAGCGCCACTTTATACATCTGTGCAATTTTTTGATTGCACAGATGTATAAAGTTTTTATGCTAAATTGAGCTTCTTGCCCTCTAAGTGGCGCAATCTGCGTTGACCCTGGAACAAAAGGAACCAAAGGGCATGTTTTTCTTGCGGTACAAGCACGGGATGTCTTGACTTCGGATAATCATCACCAAAGATGAGGAAAAATTCGCATGAATGTGGAATCATCCACATTGATCTGCTGCATAAATGACATAAATGAGGTATTTTTGTCATTGGCGAAATCATTTATGATGCCGAAAAATTCGCGGACCTCCTGGATGCTCTTTGGGTCGTTGGTCTTGATGGCGTTCTCGAAAGGTGAGCCCAAGTTAGAGAAGAAACGATGCACTTTCCAATCGTCAAGGTTCCAATCGCCAAAGCCCATATATTGTAAAAACTCAAGCCTATCACGTCCCCGTTCAAAATGAATTAGATATTGTAACATACGCGCCCGACACATATCTCTGGCTGAGACCAGCGGCTCTTTGCGGCCATCAATCACAACAGTTATGTTTTCGTCCCAAAACTTGTTGTATCTGGCATTTGCATTGATGGGTGATTCGTAGACCTTGGCCCAAAATATCTTGTCGCCAAACATATTCAACAACATGTTGTCGTAAAAGGGGGAGTAAGACATGACGCTCAGATTTGAAAAACTAGGACTATCATTAAGATTCATACTCCGACCAAAGTATTTATGGCTAAATAATGCAGCCAAATTCTCAGAAAGGCCCAAATGGTGTCCGACCTCGTGGATCATGGAATGATGAGCAGCGTCTATCCCATGCTCAATTATGTTGACACTATAATAGCTAGCACTCCCGGGAATGAAAACGTGTCTAACTGGCTCCATTGCGTCTTTAAGCTGGTGGGAGGAAAAGGGCAGATTCGCTGAATAAGTGTCGTGCGCAAATCCCTCAACAAACACGTTTGTCAACTGGTCGCTCAATGCCCTGCTCCTGTTTGCTAAGCTCTTCCCACCTTATTATGTTGTTGTGGTTGTCTTTGCAAAAGGCCTCCAGTGCGTCAACAAGCGCAAATTGTCTATCATATGGATCAGGTGTGGTGACCGTCACATGGCACGAGGCATTCCAGCTTCCGTATAGCAATTTTCGCTTTCA
>JAIRRD010000154.1 GCA_031256155.1 Holophagales bacterium | reverse complement strand
TCAGATTTTGCAAATCCACTTTTGAAATTATAGCACTTCAACCTATTGTAGTTAAATTGCTATATAGTAATTCCATGTGAAATATGACATTTCACATGGAATGAAGTCTGATAACTTGACGGAGTACGTTTTGAGGGTTTGACTGTAAAAAGGGGTTAAAGAGATTGGGTAATTACTGCCAAAAAAACTTCCATCCAGAAATTGCGGAACGCGATTTTGAGATGAAACCATCTGTAAATGATTGTGGGAGGTTCCGTGGGTAGGGTACTAGTTGATATTTTTGAAACCATTAAGAAAGAGGGAGGTTTAAGTGCGCAAATGCGCTTGGCCATGCTTGTTGGAATTTCCTCAAAGCGAGCAGTGTCAATAGATGACACGCCGGAATTGGTTCAGAAATTTGCCTCTGCGTATAAGGAAGTCCTAGGTTGTGAATGCCCAGCTTCTATATTGAAAGGATTAAATCATGATTACAAAGGATTTGATTTTAAAACCTGTTTTTGACAGAAAACAATGTCGGCAAATAGCGGACGGCCATACGGTCGTGATGCATTGCCATCATTTTGCGACTCTGACCACACGGTTGGCAAACGAGTGTTCCATGCTGAATGCTAGGGAACTGCTCGCGCAGTGTTCGGAAGATGTGTTTTACAAGGTTCTGGGCGACTATTGCCGCAAACACAACGTCAGCGGCCTGCGGGAGCGCGTAGAAATAGCTGAGAGCTACTTTGCCGAATCGGGGCTCGGTAAACTGGTCGTCAAATGCGCGGGATGGAACACAGGCGAGGTAGTGCTGGAGCACAGCCATGTGGACGAGGGCTGGATAAAGAAATGGGGAAAATCCGACTCACCCGTAAATCACATCGGACGTGGCTACATAGTCGCAATGTTTTCGGTCATTTTTGACAGACCGCCGCGCACATATGCGGCAAAAGAGCAGCAGAGCATAGCCTGCGGCGCAGATGTCTCCATAATAACCGTCACCGATGCCGTGAATCTATAGGAAAGGGGAAACAGGATGGCCATAGACAGAGAAAAAATCATCACGGAACTTTCCAAGCTCGACCTGCGTAGCGACGAAAAAGGCATCATCAGCGGCTTCGGCGTGCTTTTGCAGCATCTCCCCGCCACCATCTGGACGCTCTTTTCTGAGCGTTTCACCAGGGCGGTACCCAATGAACTTTTGGAAGCGGCTGAATACCTGCTTGTGGATGCGGCGCATGAATGCGCGTATCACACAGGCTACGGCATTATCACATCGGAAGAATGGAAAGCCGTGGTGGAGCCGATGATAAAAACCACTGAAGACATCCTGCACGGCGCATTTGCGATTTTTACAGCCTGGGGCTGGGGAAAAGTCGAAATTCAGGAGTTGATCCCCGGCGAAAAATTGGTACTTCGCGCTTATGATTATTACGAAGCCGATGTTGTGGAATACGGCAAATCCAGTAAGATGAGCGCCTATCTGATTACCGGCGCATCCGCCGCCTTTATGGATTTAGCTTACGGCGGCAATTACGACCCAACTGGTAAAAAAGGTCTGGGGACATTCGAGGCAAAGCAGGTCAAAGGCATAGAGTGTGGCGATGACTATGGGGAAGTTGTCGTGACAAAAATCTAGTGCTGTCTCCAAAACAGAGCGCCTGCGCTCAAAGACAACGTGATAAAAAATATCCACCTATAGTTTTCTGTCCAGTATCTCATTTACTATTTGCGGATTAACTTTGCCTTTACCTGCTTTCATCACTTGACCCACAAGGAAGCCGCGCAGCTTTGTGTTGCCAGCTCGCAGTTCAGATACTTGTGTTGGATGAGCGGTCAAAACGGAGTCAACAATGGCCTCTACGGCACCGGTATCGGAAATCTGAGCTAAACCACGCTTTTCAATAACTTCGCGCGGTCCGCCTTCACCAGCGAGCAGTGCGGGAAAGATGGCCTCTTTGGCTGTATTCAAATTGACTGTCTTGTTGTCCACATGTGAAATCAGTTCGGCCAAGTACTCGGCAGAAACGCCCAGAGTTTTAATATTACCGCCGCGTTCATTGATGGCGCGGCTCAACTCGCCTAACATCCAGTTGCAGGTTTGTTTAGGGTTGTTGCACAGCTTGGCAACGCTTTCAAAATAATCGGCGAATGCCCTATCTTGCGTGAGCATTTCGGCTTCGTAGTCCGTTAATCCGTAGGAATCCGTGAACCGTTTCTTGTGGGCCGATGGAAGCTCTGGCATCGAAAGCCTTATTGTCTCTAGTTCTGTCTGTGAAATCTCCAGCGGCGGTAAATCCGGCTCAGGAAAATAGCGGTAATCCATCGCCTCGGCTTTTTCCCTCTGAATCCTGCTCTCCCCCTTATCTGTGTCCCATCCCCTGGTTTCCTGTATTGGGGTCGAACCGGCTTTGAGAAGTTCTGTGTGACGTTTTACTTCATATTCCAAAGCCTGGCGCACATAGCGGAAAGAATTCAAGTTTTTGATTTCTACGCGGACGCCAAAGGCTTCCTGTCCCTTGGGGCGGACAGAGACATTGGCGTCACAGCGGAAAGACCCTTCTTCCATATTTCCATCGCAAATATCCAGAGCGGTCAGCAATCGGTGGAGGGCTTTCAGATAATTGTACGCTTCCGTTGGACTGCGAAGCTCAGGCCTGCCAACAATTTCCAGCAAAGGCACACCGGCGCGATTCAAATCAACAAGGCTGCGCTTGGCTTCATGTGTGCTTTTGCCGCTGTCCTCTTCCAGGTGCGCTCTTTCAATGCCGATCTGGATATTTCCTTCAGAACTGCGCACAGCGGGGTCGCCGAGAATTTCCAGTGAACCTCCTTCAACTACCGCCACCGGGCCTTGTGTTATTTGATAGCCCTTTGGGAGATCTGGGTAAAAATACTGCTTTCTGTAGAACCGGCTTTTTTTTTGTATCACAGCGTTGACAGCCAAACCAAAGGCTATTGCCATATCCACTGCTCTGGCGTTAAGCGTGGGGAGCGTACCAGGCATACCGAGGCATATCGGGCATATCAACGTATTTGGTTCGGCACCGTATTTATTGGCGCAAGCGCAGAACATCTTACTTCTTGTTGAGAGTTGAGCGTGAACTTCTAATCCAATTATGGTTTCATAATCCGAGTGCATACGACCTCACAAAATCAGTCTATGCCTACTGAGGAGTAAAAGAGCGTATTGTTCTGCTTGAAGCGTATTCACCCCCGCCTCCGCCCTCTTGTTTTTCTTCTACTCGAAGGCATACCAAGTTGTCGCCAATCTTGGAATAAGTGATGTTTTGTTCCTGCGTTTGTTCAAAAGAAATGACCAGGAAAATGCGGGCTTTAATACGAATACTCTGCCAGTAAGAGAGGGGGTTGCCTTCTTTATCAATCCAAATTTTTGCGGTTGAGTGAAATTCTTTGATCCACCTGCGAAACCTCTCCTGCGTTCCTGATTGCGGAACGGAAAAGCGTAAAACGCGAGTTGGCCGTCCATTTAACGGCTCTTCGGCCTCGCTTTGAAAAATGGCTGTTTCGAGTAATCTCAACAATTCTTTTGAAGCATCCAATGAACTATACGCCCTGCGCAAATCCATCATCCAAAGGGCATTGGAGATTTGGTTATTTGAGGAAACATCCTTCGCGCTCAAGCGTAATTCCCGATCCAACTGATTTAAAAAAGGGCGGTTCCATTGCATTTGCAGACCTTGAGGGCCATATTCGACCAACGCCGATGCTTGTCCTTTGGTATCAACAGCTTCTTTGCCCTTGCCTTGCCTGTTCCATGTTTGGACTTCAAAAGTCCCTTTAATGGTTGATTTCGCTGTGTAACGCACAAGCGTGGCCTTTAAGTCAGACAAGCCATTTGCAACCAGATGGCCGAAGATAAAAAATGGCAACAAAAGTTTGTACAAGCACATATAGAAGTATAACAGTCCACCTCAAAATCGTGTTCCGCAATTTTGAGATGGAACTGCTATATAATAGTTGTATGTGTCAGGGAGGCGTGTCATGAGCAAGAACTTTCAAACAGCGCTTTCAAAAGTCGCTGTGTCGCTGGCTATGCTTGTCAGTGGTCTTGTTTCAACAGCGCAATCGCGCAATCAGGGCAGACGAGAGGCACCACCTCAGAGGCCGCCAAGGGTTGAGGGTGCGACTCCAAGACCGATAAGAGCACCGGAATCTTCTATGCCGGACAGGCAGGCAAGGCCGTTTGATAATTCAAGATCAGGCAGACAGGATGCCCGGCCGGATGTTTCCCGCAGACCACCTCAGCTTCAGTCCCCCGACAAGCCGGTGCGTCCAAGACCCCTGCCAAGGTTAAAAGTTTTCCCAACATTTTATTATTGGGATATCAGGTACAACAGTATTTATAACGACATGATGTTCATCAGCCGGAGAGGCTATATTCCGGTTACGGCGATTCCACCAGACACTTACGAAATAGTTGACTATGCGGAATTACCGGCAGGATGGAGAGGCTATGGACTTGTTGTTCCGCCTGGGGAATCAGTGATAATCAATCTGGAGCATCCCAATCGGGGCTGGTTCCGCTTGATTATATGCGACACGTGGGGTCAGGCCGTGCCTGGCGGTCTGAATTCAACTATGCCGCAGTTCGAGCCTCGCCTGACTTATAAAAATCCAGGGGTTGAAGCAAAAGCGATTTACCTGATTGTTGATGATCCGGGCTGGATGTCGAATGAAGGCAGTCCATATACTATTGAAATAGAAAGAAGTTGGGAGCCTGATTTAGTTCCGGTGAACCAAAATCTGATTGTCTCTGGCATTTGGGGGATTGACAGAAGCATTAACGCCAAATTCAGAGGCCCCGTGCTGGTGATGCCCGGGTTTAAATGATTTTATAGCAGTTCCATATCAAAATTGCGGAACGCAATTTTGATATGGAACTGCTATAAAAGTATTATAATCAACGGACTTCAAAACTGGAACAAGTTGAGCTTATAGACAGGTAACGGTGCTTGTCCATCAGTGCCGTTTGTCAAGGGCGTTCAGTATAAGTGCACCTTTAAATGAACATCGTTATGCCGCTAGTGTTGCGTCCGCTAATTATAGCAATTTTCGCTTTCATAGTCCATTTACGGCGAGCCAAGCTCGCCTATGGACTATGAGCGGCCGTGATTCGCAAGCGAATCCCGGCATAGCGGTTTGACTACAATAAGTTAAAC
>JAIRRD010000153.1 GCA_031256155.1 Holophagales bacterium | reverse complement strand
CGCCGTAGCTGTAGGCTGTGCTGGGCGCATGCTCCTGGGAGGGATCGAAAATGACTCGCTGGTGTTCATCACTATGGCGCGCAAATTATTCCCAGCACTCGTTTCCGGCATCCTTTTGTCCGCCATCCTGGCTGCCGCAATGAGTACAGCGGACATCCAGTTGCTGACATCATCCTCCGCATTTACTGTAGACGTTTACAAGCCTGTTTTCCGCAAGAAGGCAAAGGAAAAAGAGATGCTCTGGGCAGGCCGTCTAATAGTCATCGCTATCTCAGTGGTAGCTGTAATCATTGCCGCAAATCCTAACGGCGGTAATATCATGCAACTCGTCGAAAACGCATGGGGCCTGTTTGGTGCATCCTTCGGGCCTGTAATCCTGCTGTCATTGTTCTGGAAGCGCTTCACCATCACTGGAGCCGTTGCAGGCATTGTGGCTGGATCTGCTGTTGACATGCTGTGGTTGCTCATCCCTGCCCTGTCTGGCACGGGGCTGTACGAGCTGGTCCCCGGTTTTGCCGCAGGTATCACGGCGGCCATTTTAGACACCCTTATTGGCAAGAAACCAACCAAAGATGTCGAGGCGTTGTTTGATAAATCAGTCGCATATTCGGATTAGGGCAGTTCAACTACAAATAAGTTGAACTGCTATATATCGTCAATTTCTAATCGCTTCCACCTCTTCAACCGTTCTGGGTTTTGCGGCTCCCAAGCGGCGACATCCGCTGTCTGTAATTAAGAAATTCTCTTCAATGCGGAGGCCACTGAAATCTCTGTAAGCGTTTAGTGCATCGTAATTGATGAAGTTCATGAAGCGAGCCTCAGCGCGCCACATATCAGTCAACTCCGGCATGAAGTAAATGCCAGGTTCTATAGTAAGCACAAAACCCTCTTGCAGTTCGCGGCCAAGGCGCAGCGACTTTAAGCCAAACTGTGTACTCTTTTGTCTGCCTTCATAACCAAAATAGACCTCGCCCATGTTTTCCATGTCATGAACGTCCAGACCCATCAGATGACCTAGACCGCAAGGAAAAAAGAGAGCATGAGCCCCTTCGGCTACGGCTTCATCCACATCACCCTTCATAAGACCCAGCGATTTCAGGCCTTCGACTATTTTTTTAGCAGCCATGAGATGGATGTCCATAAAATTTACCTTGGGCTTCAGCGCGTCAACGGCCGTCAAAAAAGAAGCCAGCATTATGTTGTAAATATCTTTCTGCTTCTGTGTAAACGTGCGGTCAACAGGAAAAGTGCTTGAAAGGTCGGCTGCGTAATGAGTGTCTGTCGCGGCGCCAGCGTCCAGCAGAAAGAGCTGACCTGATCTTAAAGTATGTTCATAGTTATGATTGTGCAGGATATGGCCGTTGGTTGTCGCAATTACGGGAAAGGCTAAACTGCCGCCGTTCGACAGAGCTATTTCTGTAACTTTGGCCATAATCTGGGCTTCGTTCATTCCCGGTTTAGCCATAGCCATAGCCTCAAGATGCATTTTCAGGGACGTCCCAACAGCGCGTTCAATTTCCACAATTTCATACGCAGTCTTACGTATACGCATTTCAGACACAGCCATAATCAAAGAAACAGAAGCTTCCAAATCGGCTCCATCCCCTTTTATTCCAAGTTGGCAGAGTTTTCTTCGATGTTCATCGCGGTACGGCGGGAGAAAATGAATATGACGGCCAGCCTTTGCAGCGTTCTCCAGCAGATTCTTAAGATTGTCCGTTGGGGATGTGTCACTGATAGCCGCACGTTTGGCGTATTCTCTTATTGTTGGCAAGGGCCCGGTCCATACAATATTATCCGCTGTTAGATCATCTCCAAACAGAGTCCACTGGCCGTTGTCGAGATCGCCCACAATCGCCAGTCCGGGACGGTCAATGCCGGAAAAATACAAAAAAGTACTATCCTGTCTGAATGGATAGGTGTTATCGACATAGTTCATGGGACATTCCTCATTTCCAAAAAAGAGGATAAGCCCACTCTGCAGTCGGTCTCGCAGCTTTGCTCGTCTGTCGGAATACATGTTTGACATTAAGGGTACTCCTGAATAAACGGAATTTTATACTAAGTTCCATGCAAAATGTGCCATTTCAAATGGAATGCTGAAAATTCTTTTGTTGCCTTTAAATTGCTTTGACGGTACTGTCGTAAATGGTTTTTTGGAGAACCTATGACCAATTTGAAAAACATTTCCGCTACCGCTCTGCTCTTGACAGCCGGTCTTCCCGCCGTAGCACAGGCACCCAAGATCAGCGGCCTCGCTCAGATATGGTACACGCAGATGATGGACAACAATCTTCGGCACAACTCACTCAGCCCATATAACTATTACAACCCGGCTCCGCACACGGAAAACAGTTTTTATTTAAAGCGTGTTGATGTCAAGCTGGCGGGCGGTTTTGGCGATGTTGAATATGAAGTTATGATGGATCCAACTATCACTACAACACCCATTTTGCAGGATGCCTCCGTAAAGTACAAATTGCCGTACAATTTTGAAATTAAGGTTGGTCAGTTCAAGCCGCTTCAGACACTTGAGGCCGTTTCGTCTTCTGCTGAACTGATGCTGGCTGAACGCTCAATGCTGGCCCGCGTCTTTGGTGACCCAAGGGATCGCGGCATTACAGCGAGCGTTGGCTTTGGCGACCCAAGTGCCTTTGGTGGGCGCTTCCACGTCGGAATGTTCAACGCAGCCTCCAAGGGCAATGATGCAAACGCGCAAAAAGACCTTGCCGCCAGACTAGAAATGAACTATGGCAAGGAGCATTTATTTGGCGCATACACACTGCAAGGCACCACCAATCTGACAGATAAAGGCAGTCTGACCGGCGGGACTTTCTTTGGAACAGGCGCTCCCACACCCGCCGAAGTCTTGGACAATAAAGACAAGACCACTAATTTAGGCGCTTTTTACCGCTTTCAGAACGACAAGTTCCATGCTGCTGTGGAATTTATCACGGGTGCTCTGGGCAGGCGCTGGCCATCGCTGAACGGGACCACAAGTAGGGAACACCTGGAACAGAGTTTCATGGGCTATGTCGGGACATTCGCCTATACAGTCAATAAACACAAGTTTGTCCTCCGCTATGACAACCTGAACTACAACTCGGGCGACAAGTGGTACGGGAATAACCCCTATGTAAACACAGCGGCCGGCACAGACTACACGCCTAATTACACGGAAACCTCGGTGGGCTACATTTACGCCCTTGCCGAACACTACCGACAGTCCTGCATCAGAGTCAACTACATCATGCGCAGCAAAAATTTCCTTGCGCCAAGAGCCGGACAAACAGGCGAACAGGGCGGGGATTCACTGGTAGTTGCTTTCCAAGCTGCTTTTTAGAGCTTTGACATAAAGTTCGAAATAATTAACAGCAGTTCCATATCAAAATTGCGGAATACAATTTTGATATGGAACTGCTATAATTAATATTGAAGAGGGAAAACATGAACGATCTTTTGAATAAAATAAACGGTTTCGGTGTTGTTCCAGTGCTTGTTCTGGACGATTCCAAAAATGCTTCTTTGGCGGCGCGTGCGCTTATTGATGGGGGATTGCCGTGTGCGGAAGTTGTGTTTAGAACGCCAGCCGCTGAAGAATCAATAAGAATAATTTCCAAAGAACATCCACAGATGTTGCTTGGAGCTGGCACTGTGTTGACAGTGCGTCAGGTGGAGTTAGCCATTGCGGCGGGTGCAAAATTTATAGTTTCTCCAGGTCTTAATCCCAAACTCGTTAAGCACTGCCAGTCCACAAAAATACCGATAATTCCTGGCGGTATGACACCGAGTGAAATTGAAGCAGCTATTGGACTCGGACTGGACACTGTCAAATTTTTTCCGGCGGAAATTGCCGGTGGAATTGATATGGTCAAAGCGCTCAGTGCGCCTTATCCAGAAATTAAATTTATGCCCACAGGCGGGATAAACATTGATAATTTAAGTTCTTACCTTAATTTCAATAAAGTAATGGCCTGCGGCGGAAGCTGGATGGCAAAAAAAGAGCTCATAAACAATGGTAACTTTAAAGAAATCACAAGACTTACAAAAGAAGTTGTGTCGGCGGTGAAGAAACTAAGAGGGGTATGAAAATGCCTAAGAGAGTAATCACGTTCGGCGAATTAATGCTGCGTCTTGCTTCAGAAGGATATTTGAGATTTACCCAAACAGACAGATTTGGCGCTAGCTACGGAGGCGGTGAAGCCAATGTTGCGGTTTCGCTTGTAAATTTTGGCGTAAACGCCGTGTTTGTAAGCAAAATGCCTGCAAATGATATTGGCCGGGCGGGAGTCAATTCTTTAAGGAAGTACGGCGTGGACACTTCGCTTATAGTATGGGGTGGCAATAGAGTAGGCATTTATTTTCTTGAAAAAGGGGCAAGCCAGAGACCTTCCAAAGTTATTTATGACAGAGCTGGTTCTGCAATCGCGAAAGCCACCACGGCTGACTTTGACTGGAACAAAATTTTTGACGGCGCGGATTGGTTCCATTTTACCGGTATAACACCAGCTCTCGGCGAAAACGTAGCCGAAATCTGCCACGAGGCTTGCAAAAACGCAAAAAAAAGAAATATGGTCGTAAGTTGCGATTTAAATTACAGAAATAAATTGTGGAGCAAAGAGGAAGCCGGCAAGGTTATGGGCGAGCTATGTAAATATGTAGATATCTGCATAGCAAACGAGGAAGATGCGGCAGATGTTTTCGGCATCAAAGCCTCAGCTACCGATGTGACTTCTGGGAAAGTAAACCATGAAGGCTATAAAGAGGTGGCAAAAAAACTTGTGGAACGCTTTGGTTTCCAAAAAACAGCAATAACCTTAAGAGGTTCCTTATCCGCCGATGACAACCATTGGGCGGCCATGCTTTATGATGGCAAAGAATTCCATTTCAGCAGAGAATATCTAATACATATAGTAGATCGCGTTGGAGGGGGAGATTCTTTTGGTGCAGGTCTTATTTATGCGATCATTAATAATTATTCTTCAAAAGAAACCGTAGAATTTGCCGCAGCTGCAAGCTGCCTTAAACATAGTATTGAGGGCGATTATAACCAGGTGTCGGTGGAAGAAGTCAAAAAACTTGCAGGCGGGGATGCTTCCGGTCGGGTGCAGAGGTAAATGTATGCAAATGACTTTTAGATGGTACGGAGAAAAATTAGATTCTATACCTTTAAAACATATAAAACAAATTCCGGGAGTAAGCGGAGTCGTATGGTCTTTGCACGATTTACCCGCAGGCGATTACTGGCCAATGGAGCGTATTGAAGAAGTTAAAGCGCAGGCGGCTGCTTACGGTTTTAATATTGACGTGGTTGAAAGTGTCAATGTGCATGAAGATATAAAATTAGGAAACGCAAACCGCAAAATATATATAGAAAATTATAAACGTACGCTCGTAAATCTTGGCAAAGCTGGTGTTAAAGTTGTTTGTTACAATTTTATGCCCGTTTTTGATTGGACGAGGACGGATCTTTTTAGACCTTTGTCCGATGGTTCCACAGCTTTATTTTATGAAAAGAGAAAAATTGAAAGCATAAAACCGACAGAATTTTTGGAAGATATGTCCAAACAGGGAATCTCAACAATGCCCGGCTGGGAACCTGAGAGGCTCTCAAAAATAAAAGAATTGTTTATGGCTTACGAAGGCGTGACAGAAGATGACCTTTGGGGCAATTTAAAATATTTTCTTGAAGAAATCATACCAGTCGCTGAAAAAAATGATATCAAAATGGCCATACACCCAGATGACCCGCCGTGGAATATTTTTGGATTGCCGCGTATTATTAAATGTAAAAAAAGTCTTGATAAATTTCTTAAACTTGTGAACAGCCCTTCTAATGGGCTTACTCTTTGCAGCGGTTCTTTAGGAACCTCCGCTAACAATGATATTCCTGAAATGGTGCGGATTTTTAAGGAAAGAATTTATTTCGCGCATATCCGCAATATAAAACGTTTTGATAACGGCGATTTTACGGAAACATCGCATAAATCTTCGGACGGCTCATTGGACATAGCTGAAATCGTGAAAGCATATCACGATATAGGGTATAGATACTATATTCGTCCAGACCACGGCAGACATGTCTGGGATGAAAAGTGCCGCCCTGGCTACGGTCTTTACGACAGAGCTTTGGGGATAATGTATATACACGGCGCGTGGGATGCCTATAACAATTCAACTTTATTGTAGTTGAACTGCTATGTCAGGATTGGTTTGTAGATTGGGGCTGATATAGTCGTTTTACTTGTGGAGCATTGTTATGCTCCACAAGTAAAACGTGCGGATGCGCCAGACTGCGCCGTATAGCAATTTTCGCTTTCATAGTCCATTTACGGCGAGCCAAGCTCGCCTATGGACTATGAGCGGCCGTGATTCGCAAGCGAATCCCGGCATAGCGGTTTGACTACAATAAGTTAAAC
>JAIRRD010000145.1 GCA_031256155.1 Holophagales bacterium | reverse complement strand
ATTTAACTTTTTCAAAGTTGAAATGCTCTAAGTTGGGGAGTTATAATTTCAGTTCTGGATGTCGGGAAGCTGGTGAAATTCCGGCGCTGCCCCGCAACGGTGAGCAACGTGTCTGTTTTCTTGATACGGGACCTCGAAGCCGGAGCCACTGGGAAACTGGGAAGGCTCTGGTGGATCAATGTAACTATCTGATCCAGTCGAATCTGCAAGCCCGGAGACCGGTCCAGCACATTTAACCCCCGCCGAGGGAGCGGGCAGGTCTGTTGGCATCATGGGCTTATTGCCTCATGCTGATTCCGCCCTGCGCTGGTCTTTCGGCCTCATGCGCGGAGGCATGGATGGTTTCACAAATCTCTCTTCTCATAATCGGCTCCCTTGCCCAAATGGGTGGCTATCCGGCGCTCGCAAACGCCACATTTACTGTGGACGACCAGAACAAGCCCAGGGTGTCGCAAAAGGCCGTACCTACTGAAACGGTGACTATCACCGCAGAGGCAGAAAGCGTCGAAATAGCCAAGACACCTAGCCAGGTTGTGGTGATTGGCACGGAAAAAATAGCCCGGTCCGGGGCTGCGGACCTGACAAGGCTTTTGGAACTGGCCTTTCCGGGCCGCGCTGTCCCTTCGGGCGGCCCTGGCACACAGACCAGCCTTTTCATCAATGGGGCGCGCTCCAAGGATACTGTTGTTCTTTTGGACGGTATCCGCGTTACAGACCCCAACCTGGGCCTTAATATGTCAAATTACTGCCTTGCTGGGGTGGATAGGGTGGAAATTCTGATGGGGCCTGCATCTACATTATATGGCTCCGACACTCACAGCGGTGTTGTTTCTATGAGCAGCGGGACTTTAGGTAGAGAAGGTTTTTCCGGCCACGTACTTGGGCTGGCGGGTTCAAATGGGCAGATACGCCTCGGTGCCATGGCTTCGTATGGCTGGGACAGCGGCTGGGCGCAAGGTTCCGGGGATGCAGGTCAAAGCCCCCAGGCCATCAAAACCGATAACCCATACAGGCAGTCGTCTGGCTATGTTGGCGCAGGCCAGCAGTTTGGCGAGAATTGGCTGATAAAAGTCAACCACCGCTCAAGCTATATTGGTACCCCAACGCCATTCACCACAACGGGTTGGCCGCCTGTCAGATGTTTTTCTGGCGAGAGAGAAGATCTGATGTGGCAAAGTCTGACAACGGCATCCCTAAAGGGTTTCTTTTCGGACAGCCTGTCTTGCGAAGTCAATTTGGGAAGTGTTGGCCAGGAAAACCTGAATAATGCCAATACTCCCGACGTTAACTCCCCCAGGCTGGACAGGAATCAGGGAAATGCGAAGGCTGCGTGGAAGAGCGGCTGGGGCGGCGTGGTGCTTCTGGCTGACTTCATCAATGAGAATCTGCGGACAAATTTTTATAACGCCGAGACTTATGGAAATGATGAAAATGTGACCTCTACGGCAAAACATACGGCATTTGCCTTGGAAGGCAGCATAGAGCCGTTGTCAATATTGCGTTTTGTCGGTAGTGTCCGGCAACAGCGGGACATGCTAAATCCATACAATAATGCCGCAAATTCTATTAATCAGATGACCTGGAAGGCGGGGGCCAATCTGCTATTACCATCCGGTTTACGTGCCTATATTAGTTCCGGCACATCATTCAATTCCCCAAGTCTCTCTGAACTAAATACGAATATCAGGCTCGGTCTGCCTATACCCGAAAACGAAAAGAGCCGTTCTATTCTGGCCGGTGTCGGTTATGAATATAACAATCGTTGGTGGCTGAGGGCCGACGTTTCGCGCATCAGCTACAGCGAACTCATCGATTGGGGTCTGACACCGTCATGGGATTGGTATGTCTATAATATTTCCAATGTGCGTGTCCAGGGTCTTGAGGTCGCCGGTGGGGTGAGAGGAAAAAACTGGGACACCGAGCTTTGGGCCAGAAGCCAGGAGGGACGGCAACTGAGCCTGCCCGAAGAAGAGCAGTTGATGGCTGCTTTCCAAAGACGCCCGTTTTTTTCTGCCGGACTTAGGGGGAATTGGATTGTGGGGGCCGCAAATTTCGGGGTGAATCTTTCCTATATCGGACACAGATACGACTATCCCATTGATGCCTCTACCGGCCCATCCGCGAACAAGACACATTACATAGATTGCTCACTACTTGCCGCCATGCAGTTTGGCAAATCCCTTGCTGCTACCTTGCGGGCGGAGAGGCTTTTCCAGGATGGTCTGAGCCGCGAAGACTGGGTACAGGCCAAGGACAGGGGGCGCAATAATGTGGGCTATAGTGAGGGCTTCCCTTCACCTGGCCGCAGTTTGAGTTTGGAATTCAGGTTTAGGTTTTGATTTGTGCTTTCATAGTCCATTTACGGTGAGCCAAGCCCGCCTATGGACTATGAGCGGCGTGATTTGCAAGCTAATCCCGGCATGGCGGTTTAACTACAATAAGTTAAACCGCTATACGGCGCAGTCTAGCGCGTCCGCGCATTTTATTTGTGGAGCATTGTTATGCTCCACAAGTAAAACGACTATAAACCGCTATAATACCAATTCCCGTACCTACATAGACAAATAAACAAAATATCATCTGTAATATCAAGATTTAGAAAGACGGTTTGTCAAATTTGAAATAAAAAACGCTATAATTACATCATGTTGCCTATTGCAGTTTTATTGCAGCGGCACAAATTTTTGCCTGAAATTAAAGAGTCTTTTGTATTAAATTTTGATGTGGAACCGCTCTAAAAGTGTTTACATTACTTAAGGATTAACCGAAAATTTCCATATCAAAACTGCGGAACGCCGTTTTGATATGGAATTGCTATATTATAGCGGTTCTCCAATTGCAGTTTGTGGCTGCGCTTTCCGTTTCGCTCCCCGCCTGTGGCGGTTCGCTCCACTCTAGGCGCAGCCTAGGCACTCTGTGCCATTCCCAAAGGGAATTGCTATATGCTTGCAAGTTTTAACCATGTTCATTTTTCATTCGGCCCGCTGGAAGTCCTGCAGGACATTACTTGGGTTCTTGAGCCTGATGAGGTCTGGGGGGTAATCGGGCGCAATGGGGCTGGTAAGAGTACGCTTTTTAAACTTCTTTTGGGGGAACTGGAGGCGGACAGTGGGTCTGTTGTGAGACCTACTGCTGAGCGCGGTGTCAGGCTCGGCTATTATTCGCAGTACCTGGAACCTGCTACTGATGGGAATATTCTGGAGGAAACTCTGCACGCTTTTGCGGATGTTGAACGCCTGGCCCACGAGATGCGGGCACTGGAACATGCTATTTCTGGGCCCGGAGATGATCTGGAATCTTTTATGAGCCGCTATCGGCAGGCAC
>JAIRRD010000042.1 GCA_031256155.1 Holophagales bacterium | reverse complement strand
CCCGGTGCCGGTGAACACGGCGGCTATGTGGTCGCTCAGGGGACGCCGAATCAGGTTGCAGCAGCTCAAGAATCGGTCACAGGCCAGTTTTTGGCTGGCAAGGATGAAATAGCTGTTCCCAAGATGCGCCTGAAACCTAGCCGTGGCAGTATTTCCGTGTTGGGCGCGATGGAAAATAATTTAAAGAACATTGACGTTGATTTCCACATAGGGATTTTTACATGCGTGACGGGCGTTTCAGGCTCTGGCAAATCGTCTCTTGTCAATGGAATTTTGTATAAGGCTCTGGCAAATCAACTTCATCAGGGCAAGCATTTTGTGGGAAAACACAAAAAAATAAAGGGACTGGAAGAAATTGACAAGGTTATTGATATTGATCAGGCACCAATAGGCCGTACGCCGCGCTCAAATCCGGCGACATACACAGGGCTTTTTACGCATTTACGGGAACTCTTCAGCCAACTGCCTGAGAGCAAGGCCAGAGGTTATACGCCGGGACGATACAGCTTTAATGTGAAGGGCGGGCGCTGTGAAAAGTGTGAGGGCGATGGGGTTATCAGAATTGAAATGCACTTTCTGCCAGATGTCTATGTCACGTGCGAGCAGTGCAAGGGCAAGCGATACAACCGGGAGACGCTGGAAGTCCACTACAAGGGTAAATCCATTTCTGATGTACTGTCCATGACGGTTGAAGAGGCGTTTGAGCTGTTCGGCCCGATTCCGTCCATAGCCAATAAATTGCGTACGCTTCAGGAAGTTGGACTTGGCTACATCCGGCTCGGTCAGGCGGCAACCACGCTCTCAGGCGGCGAGGCCCAGCGCGTCAAACTGGCAAAGGAACTCTCAAAGCGCGCTACGGGCAGGACGGTCTATATATTGGATGAACCGACTACGGGGCTGCATCTCAAAGACATACAAAAATTGCTGGAAGTGATAAACCGTCTTGTCGAGCAGGGTAATACGGTCATAGTTATTGAACACAATCTGGATGTCATTAAAACCTCCGACTGGATCATTGATTTGGGGCCGGAGGGCGGGGATGCCGGTGGTCGGATGATAGCCAAGGGGACGCCGGAACAGGTCGCCGCAAACAAAAGAAGTATGACCGGAAAATTTTTGCGGCCGTATTTGGAGTTTTAACGCCGTGTTAGTTCTTGGTCTGGAGTCCAGTTGCGATGATTGTTCCGCCGCAGTGGTGGTGGAAAGAGCCGATGGGCCGCAAATCCTTTCGCTCATACGCAGGAGTCAGGATCACCTGCACGCGCCTTACGGCGGCGTAGTACCTGAATTAGCCGCACGAGAACATCTGGTTCAACTTCGCTCTGTCATACAAAGCGCTATGGCTGAAGCTGGTGTAAAGGTGACTGAATTGAAACGCATTGCTGTGACGCAGGGTCCCGGACTCATAGGCTGTCTGCTCACAACTTTTAGTGCCGCAAAGGCCATAGCTTGGTACTCAAAAATACCCTTTGTTGGTGTCAACCACCTGCTGGGACACTTGAACGCCGCAAGATTCGCCGAGCCAAAACTTCCCTTTCCCGCTCTGGCACTCTTGGTATCCGGCGGCCATACACATTTGTATTTGGCTGAAAGTTGGGTTGATCTGCGGCTATTGATGAAGACTAGGGACGATGCAGCTGGTGAAGCATTTGATAAAGCCGCCAGAATGTTGAATTTAGGGTACCCCGGCGGACCTGCTGTGGATGAGCGCGCTCAATCGGCAAAAAAATCCGCTCCGACGTTCACGCCGCCGAAATTCAGGGATGGTACGCCCTCGTGGAGTTTTTCGGGATTGAAGACTGCCGTGAAACAACGCATTGAAAATACGCTTGGTCTTTCCGCAGCTGATAATGACTATGAAAGTGTGGGGGCGCTGTGCAAAACGCTCAATGAAACTATCACGGCCTGGCTACTTAAACCCATACCGCACCTCGTGGAGATACACGGCATAGCAAGCCTTGTTGTATCGGGCGGCGTAGCTTGTAATTCCGATTTACGCGCTGGTGTGGCAAAACTTGGGAAAAAACTTGGAATTACTGTTGTTATACCAGAACCGCGCCTTTGCACCGATAATGGCGCTATGACCGCCGCTGCCGGAGCCATGCTACCAGCAAGCGCCGCCCCTTGGGTGGAAAACGCCAATGCTGATCTCAAACTATGAAAGGTCGTGTATGTTAGTTACCAGAGAAGATGTCCTCCACTGCGCGAAACTTGCGGCGCTGCGCCTTGAAGAATCTGAGATTGAGCCGCTGCGCGAAGACATGGAACAGTTATTGTCCTTTGCTAAACGATTGGATGTATTGGACTTAGGTAACGCAGAGCCTGTAATGCACGCCATTGAGCCGCAGCTGAGGCGCCGGGAAGATGCGGAGGCGCCGGGATTGACACAATCTGAAGCTCTGGCAAATGCTCCTGATCAGGATCGCGGCTATTTTGTCGTACCAAAAATTTTGTAAAAAAAAATGTTGTTTTCTTCAAATAATTCGATATCATAACAATGGATTTTTTTTTGGGAGGATCCGATGAACTTAAAAATTTGCGCTCTTGCTTTGGCGCTTCTGCCCTTGACACTCGCCGTTGCTTGCGACAAAAAAGCTGAGCCAGTCGTTGAAGAAGTCAAGCCTGCTGAAACAACACCTGAAAGCGCTGAAGCAACAACGCCCGAAGGCGGTGAAGTAAAGACCGAAGGCGCTGAAGTAAAGACCGAAGAAAAGTAAGCAACTTGGTTTAAGACCACCGGAGCCACTTGCAAAACCTCTGTTTTGTAAGTTCAATGGAGTTGATGGACTGTGCCAGAATAAAGCCGGACGATGCCGCCCAAGAACCTGTTGTTTTTTGCATATGCATCAAAAATTTGCAGGCTTTGAGGGGGCATTTGGAGCGGACGGTTTTATTAAAGGTGTAGCTTAAAGTGGTTTTTGCGAGTAATTCCACACTCCACCGGATAAATTAAGGCAGCAATTAAGATTTTTTAATAAATATGTTTGCGGCTTTAAGTTTTAGGTTGCTGGCTTTTTGCGCTCAACTTTAAACCTCTCAATACGGTATTGAGAGGTTTTGTCTTTTTGTGCTATAATAGTAGCGAGCTTTTTTTTAGGAGGTTCTTATGAATCATCGCGTTTGCGCGATTGCGCTCACACTGGGGCTGGCACCCTTGGCTCTCACGTTGGGATGTGAGAAAAAACTCTCAGAAGAAGAGATTATCGCTAAATACCAAGCCGACTTAGAGAAGGAACGAGTAGCTAAATTGGAACAGGAATTGGCCGATCTCAAAGACAAACAAGAGGTGGACAATGCTGTAGCCAAACAGATAAAAAATGACCATCAGGCAGTTTTGGAAAAGCAAATTCAAGAGGCCAAGCGAAAAGCTGAGCAAGCTGAACAGGCCGCCAAGGAAGCCAAAGAAGCTAAGGCAACAAATCAAAAGCCAACAGTAGTTGCCTCCAATACATCCAATGCAGAAAATTCTGGAGATGCGTCCCGGGGTGGGGAAAGGCGCAGACCCGCAGTGGTAAGCATTCCTAAGGGCACCCAACTTTTTGTGTTCCTTTCGCAGGAACTCAGC
Source organism: Holophagales bacterium (assembly GCA_031256155.1). Taxonomy (GTDB): domain Bacteria; phylum Acidobacteriota; class Holophagae; order Holophagales; family Holophagaceae; genus WRHW01. The sequence goes on along the minus strand of JAIRRD010000042.1, from coordinate 932 downwards.
ACGGATACGCATAAAACTGGCGACTCCTGGGAGGGTAGCTTAGCTCAGGACATAACCGTTAACAATGCGTTGCTCTGGAAAACCGGAACCCGTGTGACTGGCATTGTAAATCAAAGCACTCCTACGGGGCGCTTGGCCAACGGGGAAGGCGCTCTAAGCATCAAGCTAACTGGAGTAGGTGCCTCAAGTATTGATGGTGGCATGTATTTACTTGCGGGCGATGCCAAGGGTGGTAGAAACGCCAAAGTCATTGGTACCACAGCAGCTCTTGGTGCTCTTGTAGGCATCCTTTCGGACAAAAATAATAAGAACGATCACGCCTTAGGCGGCGCGGCCATTGGCGCTGCGGTGGGAACAGCCGTTGCCGCCGGAACAGCCAATACAGTAATAAAAATACCCACGGGTAAGGCAATTTCGTTCGTACTACCTGCGGATGAGCGAATAGTTTCAAGGAACTAGAACGTTTTACGCTTGTGATGCTCTCTTTACGGCAAGCAAAGCTTGCCTGAGAGTACCACGCGGCTGGGATTTGCGAGCAAATCCCAGCTTAGAGCAATTTACCTTCTCAAAGTTAAACTGCTCTAATGTAGCAACTTGCATTCAATATGCAATGATTTATTGATAGAGTCTTGCAGCTGACCTCTCAATTAACATTAGACTTCTCGGACTACAAAAAATTTAACAACTATGGCAGTTCAACTACAATAAGTTGAACTGCCATAATCTTATCCACGCCACAAAATATAGTCGTTTTACTTGTGGAGCATAACAATGCTCCACAAGTAAGATGTGCGGATGCGCTAGACTGCGCCGTATAGCGGTTTAACTTATTGTAGTCAAATCGCTATGCCGGGATTCGCTTGCGAATCACGGCCGCTCATAGTCCATAGGCGAGCTTGGCTCGCCGTAAATGGACTATGAAAGCGAAAATT
>JAIRRD010000027.1 GCA_031256155.1 Holophagales bacterium | reverse complement strand
AATTTTAGCTTTCATAGCCCATTTACGGCGAGCCAAGCTCGCCTATGAGCTATGAGCGGCCGTGATTCGCAGGCGAATCCCGGCATAGCGGTTTGACTACGAAAAGTAAAACCGCTATACGGCGCAGTCTAGCGCATCCACAAGTAAAACGACTATATAGCAAGTAATCTATTTTTTTGCTGAGAATACTTCAAAAAGCCTGATAATAACTATTATCAGATTTATAGATGTCATCCCCAATATTGAGATAACAGCCATCATCCAGGCTTTCTTTTGCCCATAATTTGGCGTTAAACCTGGATCAATGTCCTGGTACCGCTTTGGCACAAATAGTCTTTTGTCATTTTTGTTAAAGTAATTCAAGCCGCCTTTCCAATATTCAGCTTGATGTATTGGGTCGTCCTCCGATACTTTCAGTGTCCTGTTGGGGAATTTTTTAAAATGCACTATGCCTGCAATAATAATAAAGACCATTAATATACCAATAGATGAGTAAATTGCAACCGAATCGAACACTGACTCCAGAGCTATTCCTAAACCAAAGAGGAGAGCACCTGTTGTTATAAAGCTGCGCATACATATATATTCAGTCTGTTTACCAATGACAATATTGGCGGTAAAGGCACCCCAAATCATGGAGGGAGCTAATATGCCCATAAGTAATGCTTGGTTTGGGCTTAAAAAAGGGTTTTTGATTTTAATTGCAGGAAGCACCCCGTAGAATTTGGGGCTGAAAGCCACGTATGAAACGACACAAAAGACTAAGACAAACAACGGCAGTATGTCCCAGGATGAAAACCACAGGTGGCTGCTTTTTTGTGGTTGGCTACTTTGCTGCATGTTTGTGTCCTTTCCGGTGTTTTATTAAAACCAGTGTACTGCCGGATTCGGAAACAGTCAAATTTACTGCGTCCATGACCTGTTTCATAAAATAGACTCCTCTGCCGTTGGGTTTCAACAGGTTTTCCGGTAAATTTGGGTTTGGAATGGAGTCCAGGTCAACACCTTTCCCCTGATCCTTTATTTGAATCTCAATTTGTTCAACGCTTGGAATAAAAGATACAGATACAGTTTTAGACGCATCCAACTTGTTGCCATGACGCATAGCATTGGCGATTCCTTCTTGTATGGCCAGCCAAATCCTTTCACCGTCTTCCTGAGTAAAGCTCATGTGTTTGAGCAACTCGCCTCCAACAACCTGAATCAAGTCTATGAATTTGAGGTCCGTGTTGCAGGTGAGTGTCACGGGGAGTAAGGGCGAAGATTCTGCCATGTCAAAAATCCTCGGAAATTAAGAATCCCAAAAAAATAAACTAACGGAAAATCAGAAATTTGTCGCAGAATTATTTCGGTTTTCAAATTTTTGAGGATATTTTTTTGAGAAGTGTATAATAACAAGTGTGTATGCAAAGCTTGATGGCTTTTTGATTAAGGGTTAATTTATGTTCAAATTGTTTCCGCTCATCACCATTGCTGTCATGCTGTCGGCCTCTCAAACGGCGTACGGCCAATCGTTGGCCCGCGGTAATTTCAGCGTAACTTTGAGGGATGATTTCCCCGGCCTCGTTTCTTATTCGCTGGCAAATAACAGGGTGGTTCTGCCTAAAGACGAACAGTCCCTAATAATTATTAATGACAAACCTGAAAAGCCGGAAGTACGTTTTCAAGCAACAGACGGCAATTCGGCAAATTACAAGTTAGGCTTCAGGAATTCGGGCATTTCATTTACTGTTACCTTCCGCATAGCTCGAAATTTTTTGGCTATCACCATAGATGACATAAAAGAAACCGGCTCAGTCATGTTGCGGACAGTGGAAATTCCAGGACTTGCCCTTTTAGCGGGTAGTGGGGATGCCGATATCGCGCTTGGTAACTTTATGGCGGCCAGCTATGCCTCTGAAAAGCCTGAGGATCACGATATCTTTAGCAACGTGAGGGAACTTGAGTTCAAAGACAACCTTGCCAACAAGGCCAAGAACCGCAATGAGCGGGGTGAGCGCGGTGCCAGTTACGCTTTTGTAAGTGATGGTAAAATTGCTGCCGGTTTGTTCACCAACGTACTGGACGAGAATCTGAGAATGATTGTCAGAACTAAGGGCGAAGGCAAAAACCGAGTGGCGTGGGTTACACCGGGGAAGTGGACCTGGAGGGAAATCCCCCACGCAAAAACAGTCCCCCCCAAAGCCATATTGGTAGTTGCAAATGACATCAATGGCGATGGTGCGGTTACATGGCAGGATGCGGCCATTGCCTACCGTGAATCTGTGCCGAAACCTTATGGGGCAGAAAAGACAAAATCTTATCCCATTGCCCACATCGCAATGAATTTTGGCAGCCAGGCTACCAATCCTTTTTTACGGGTTCTGGACAATGCCAAAAAGATTTGGCTGTACACAGATGGGCTTGGACAGCGCATACAGCAAAAAGGGTATCAGTCAGAAGGGCATGATAGTTCACATCCTGACTATGGCGGTAATGTTGGCCGACGTCAGGGTGGGCGTGACGAACTCAACTACGCGATTAGGCGAGGCCACGATTTTAACGTTCTCACGGGAGTCCATATTAACGCCCACGAATATCACCTTGAATCTAGGAACTTCGATCCAAAGATAGTGAACATGGGGACTCAAGGATGGGCATGGCTGGATGAATCGTATCTGACTGATTACAGATATGACGCTGCCTATGGGACGCTGGACGCACGATTGGAGGCTTTAAGAAAAGATTTGCCTGACCTTGATTTTGTTTATCTGGATGTCTATTACGGATATGGATGGCCAGCTTGGCATATGTGGAATAAAATCAATAGTTTGGGGTTGATTCAATTTACCGAATTCCCGGGGACTATGGAGGCGGGGGCGGTTTGGATACATGTAGCCAACGACTGGACACAGCAAATAGGTGGCAAAGGGGATCGCAGTCAAATTGCCAGATTTGTTCACTATTCAGACAAAGATACTTTTCAACATGAGCCTCTGCTGAGAGGCAGTAACTGTGATGGTTTTCTGGGTTGGCATGCGGAGCGGGATATGCTCCAAGTCATTCAATCCACCTTCACGGTCAACCTTCCTACAAAATTTTTACAGCATTTTCAGTTACTGAGGTTGGAAAAAGGCTCTGCTTGGTTTACAGATGGAGTTAGAACGGAATTTGATGGCCAGACTGCCAGAATTTATGGGACAAACGGCAAACTTATCAATTCATGCCGATACGAAAAACCAAACACACGCCCAATTGATAATCTCTGCTTTATACCGTGGGTTCCGGAAAAAAAAAAAAAAATATATCACTGGAATGACAATGGCGGCGATTCTACTTGGGAGGTTCCATTGACCTGGGCCAATGTAAAGACGGCTTTTTTATATCGTCTGACGGATTTGGGGAGAGTGTTCGAGAGGGAAATCCCTGTAGTCGGTGGAAAGGCTACTCTTAATGCCATTGAACAAAAAACGCCGTATGTGCTTTACAGAGACGCGCCGTCTCCCTTGCCTGAAATCAACTGGGGTGAGGGTGGCTTGGTAAAAGACCCTGGTTTTGACAGCCACAGCTTTTATGCCTGGAAACCATCTCAGGAAAATAAAAATATCCGCTTTGAAAATACAGATTTCGGGCAAACCGAGTTAGTTATGGATGGCAGAGCTGCGTCTTCAGTAAGTCAGGAAATCATCGGTTTGACACCCGGTCAGACTTATGCCGCCTCTGTCTGGTTCAGTATCAGCGGGAAACGTCCTGCAACATTGAAAGTTGAATCTGCTTACGACATTACCCCGTTCAGGGATCGGCAACCCTGGATGGTGCGCAACGCACCCCGCAGCGCCAGGGGAGAAGGCACATCAAATATGTTTGACGGCAACCCGAACACATGTTACAGATCGCTCAAACCAGAAGAAGCCAATCGCCCCGTGGGACACAATGTCGCCGCGCAAAGCAGTGCCAGGACACAAGAACCAACTATTGAGCTTGGTTTGGATGGTAAAAATCCAGTCAGCAGTTTTACGATTATGGCTCCCTCAGGTCAGGGAGACGGCACCATAAAAACTTTTTATGCGGAAATTACAAGTGGCAAACAAAAGGAATTTGTGAATGGAACTTTAAAATATGATGCCCGTGGTATAGCAACTGTTAATTTTGCTCGTTCGTTAAAGGCCGAGACATTTAAATTAATTGCCACATCAGTGGTCAACGATACAGGCACAGTCGCTATAGCCGGGTTGGATTTGTTGGGGTCTGAGAAAGAGTTGTCTAAAATGACGCCAATGACACCTGTTTCTTACACTGTTGACGCTACGGAATTTATCAATTACACGGATCAATCCAGTAAGTATTTGCGAAACTGGCATCGTATGAAGGTAATTTTTTCAGCCCCTGAAAATGGGTGTGCCAAATTGTCTTTGCAAATTGAAGCGGATGAAAAGGGAACGGAAGTACGCTTTGACGATGTGCGGTTAGTGAAAACCAGCATAAGTACACCGCCCTCCACAGCTAAGAGTGCTGTCCTGTTTGAGGATTTTGAGAATGTTGACGAGGGATGGGGTCCTTTCATGTATGGATGGAAAGGCCCTATGAACACCCACTTGTCTGAGGCCAATCCTCCATATACTAAGGATGTTATCGGTGGAAATTTCAGTTTAAAAAGCCGTTTGGAAGATAGTCCCGATATGTTGTACCGCACTGTGCCAGCGACTTTAAAACTTAAACCTAATACAACGTACAAAATCGGTTTTGATGTTTTAAATGACCAGGAGAATTTATTTGCCTTTGCGGCAGGGGTGGACACAGGCGCTGGCCAGGAAGTAATAAAAACCCAGATGATTGAAAAAACACTTGAAAATACTCATAAGTATTTTTCAACTGTATTTAAGACAGATGACAGAGCAGGTTGGTTTATTGGTATTACTAAAATACTATCCGACCAGCCCATGACCTCCAATACAACAAGCAACCGACGAAGGAGAAGCAACAGAGCCGGGACGATAGTAATAGATAATCTGCTTGTGGAAGAAATAACAGGTGCTGGAAAATAAATTGAATTGTATTAATTATTGCATTTGTTTTATTTCTAACATTATGCAGGAGATCATTCATGAATATAGTGATTAAAGAAAAAAAAGAGAATAGCGGATTAAAACCCGGCTATATGCCATTCTTACTTTTTATATCAGGAATGGGTGGATTGCTGGCTGGTGTTGATTTTGGTATCATTGGTTCTGCCCTGGAATTTTTAAATAAAACCATTCAGGTGACGGAAGCGCAGTTATCCTTTATTGTTGCTATTTATACGGGTGGCGGTGTCCTTGCCAGCTTTTTTGCGGGAATGCTGGCTGATTGGCTGGGACGTAAAAATATGATGATAATTGGAGGGTTATCTTTTGTTCTCAGCATTTTCTTGATATACGCGAGTCAGGGCTTTATGCCACTATTGATTGGCCGTATTTTAATGGGCTTATCCGGTGGAATTATCTGCGTGGTAGTGCCATTGTATATGGCTGAATGTCTATCTGCCCAGATAAGAGGCAGGGGAACGGCATTATTTCAGTTCATGCTCACTCTTGGAATGGTTACGGCAGGCGCGATCGGCGTATTTTTTACCAATCGCAACGCTGAGAGCATTGCCATAGCTCAGCAAGCATTTTCTTCAGATATTGTTGCACTCAACGCGGCAATTTTTAAAGCCAATAGCGATGCCTGGCGTTATATGTTTCTTGTAGCCTCTATACCCGGCGTTATTTTTTCTATAGGCGCATTTTTTATAAAAGAATCACCCCGCTGGTTGTACAGAAAGGGAAAAACAGAACAGGCCCAGGAAATTCTCCGTCTTTCATTGCCTGAAGATTCGGTAAAGATTGAAATTAATGAGTTGACGACTCATAATAAAATTATAGGTGATGGAGAAGGAAAACCAATAAAAAATGATAGTTTGTTCCAGCGAAAATATGTCATTCCATTCATAATCGCGTGTATAGTCTTAGCCGCCACACAAGCAACCGGCATAAATTCTGTAATTGCGTATTCAGTTATAATATTAAAGCAAGCGGGATTGGATTCGATTTCAGCCTCCTGGGGATTTACCACAATAATGGTATTGAATTGCTCAATGACCTTGGTCGGTGCTGTTTTGGTGGACAAGGTGGGGCGTAAATTTTTACTGAAATTAGGGACATTGGGTATTATTGCTGCTTTGGTTATGACGGCCTTTGTGTACAGAACTTTTGAGGCAAAACAAATCAACGTATCCGACAAAATTACTTCAATGATTACAAATAATAAACTTGAATTAAACATTATGGATGTTGACTTACCAAATGAAAACGCAGTACCAATGCAGCTTTCAATACTATATTCTTATGGTAATAAGCAACAGATGATAAAATCTTTTATGCCAACCAAGGAAGCTGAATCAACACTGCGAATGGCTGATTCTGTATTTGAATCATTGACCGCAGATGAGAGAAATATATTAGAGTCAGCTAAAGAGTATAAAACCAGGGCATTGCAGGATTTGACAAATCAGGAGAGAGAAATATTTTTTAAAGCAAGAGATATCAGAAATAATTTAGATAAAAACTCTCAAAAATATATTGCAGATGCTGAGAATATTCAGTCAGCTCAAATAATTCACATAACCGCAGATGACTCCGAAAACACGGCTCCCTTGACAATAAACAGAGCCAAATGGGGACCTATTCCAACACGAACGACCGGTTGGAGTATAACCGCATTGCTTTGCTTATTTGTTTCTTTCTTTGCCGTTGGACCGGGCGTATGTGTCTGGCTGGCTCTGACAGAGTTGATGCCAACGCGCATAAGGTCTATGGGGATGGGGATTGCGATGGTATTGAATAATGGCGTTCAATTTGCGATAGCGTTGGTTTTTTTACCTGTGGTCGGCCAATATGGATTTTCCGCAATGTTTTTCTTCTGGGCAGGATGCACGGTGGTTTATTTTGTTACAGCGGCTTTCTTTATGCCTGAAACCAAAGGTAAAACTCTGGAAGAAATTGAAGATTACTTTTCGGGCAGCGCAAGTAATTAATTAGTATTTTTGTAATTTTTGGGTGTTATTATGACAGCATCAATGGATTCAAAGTTGACAGGTTCCGTTACACTGCCCGCCGAAGTTGGTGAAGAAACAATGGTTTTGGAACTGGCCGGAAAATGGGGGGCCGATGCAATCAGAGACAGCGATGGCACTGACCTTTCCCAGGCAATGCTGGATATGGGCCTGGAGGTTTATTCCACTATTTGTCTGGTAAGGGCTGAGCAAACATACCCTCGCGCCCACATGGATCATCTGCCTCAAAAATTTTTAATGAGCGATCCTGTAACCGCGACAGCCACAACCATAGTTATAGACCCCATTTCTGGTTTTTATCGTGAAAAATATTCATTGGATACCAAACATGACGTAAAAAAATATTGGGAGGTTATTGATAGAACAACCGGTGAACTGGTTTCACCGGACAAGTGGGATTTTGATGCCGTTACTGAATTAATAACTATAAGAGATATTACGCTGTTTCATGTGTACACGGTCAATTTCCTGGTATTTCAAATATGGGATACAACTTCAATGTACAATCATTTGACAAAT
>JAIRRD010000212.1 GCA_031256155.1 Holophagales bacterium | reverse complement strand
CAGGAACATTACAGTGTAATCATAATAATGGAGCCGATATTTGATGGCACCTTCAATTGTTATCCGCTCTACTTCGGCTGCCACCTTCAAAACTAATGTAAGTGGCTACCTAATTTTTTGGGCGTATTGGTTTGTAAAAAATTGCTAAATTTCTATCAACCTGATTGGTAATATATTCTGAAAAATCTCTGGAATTTTGATTATTACTACTAGATGTGACATTACTTGCTTGACCTGCATGTTGCAAGGCAGGTTTTTGTGTGGTCATGTTAACAGTGGCTTTGTGTTTTTTACTCATGAGTGTTCACCTCAATGGTTAAGATATAGTTTGCCTCATAGTCTAGGAATGTTGTAGAGATTTTTTCCTAGCTGTGACGACTGATTGGTTACACTTTTTTATAAGCTTGCATTGTCCTTGCCAGACTTTAGCTGTGCGACTACCAATATGCGTGGCTATTAACTCCTCTAACAATGAACCTATAGCCAGTTGGTTTGTCAAATGTATCAAACGGCCTTTGAGTGTCTCCACTTCTTCATCGGTAAAATAGTCCTCTTGATCGCAATCTAGACATAACACACCATGTAGCCTTGGCGATTTGTTTGTTTTTGTGCCTTCTGTAAATTTAGTGTTAACAACAGTAATAATAGGTATGCAAATAATTGAGGATAAACCATCATTAATTTGTCCTATATATGTTTCAGTGAATAATCTTTTTAGTTCACGCTTTGTGCTGGGAACAAATAGATGAGATACATTGAAGGAAGCAGAGGCTTTTTCTTTAACTCTATTTATTTCTTTAAGTGCGTTTCTATATGAGATAGAAGCTGTAAATGTGTCTTTTATTGGGAAATAAGGCCTATAATTATTAGATCTATCAGGGTGAGAATGAAATCTGCAAATTAGTTGGTTTGGATTTGTTTTGAATTCATCTGTTATTAAATCTCTCAAATATGAGTGATTTTCATATTGAACAAAATACGCTCCTCTAAACCTTACACCTTCATATGTATTCTCCAAGTAATCAAGTATTCCTTTAATGGTTTGCTGGAAAATATTATCATTGCCTGCAATAAAAATATTATGCAACGAATTAATCATACAATTATGCGGATTGCTTATTTTTCCGTCACATTGTAATAACAACCAACTCTGAGTAGTTGTATTAATGGTACTTGTTGTTACTAAGATTTTCATTACCTCTTTTAATACTCGTTTATCCTCACTAATATTAGAATTCAGTTGAAGGCGAAGTCCATCATTCTCACTTTGAAGCTCTGAAATTCTTTTAATAAAATTTCTGTGAAATAAAAAATTACATGTTTGCTTGAAGCGAGTCCAGATACTCCTAACAAATGGCATGATGCCAAAAAAACGTGTTACCGGTATTCCGACAATCCATTTTCTGATACTCCCGAAAAATGGCATGATGCCAAAAAAACATGTTAGCAGTATTCCAATAGTCCATTTCCAGTCAATCCGTTTTAGCCAGTTCATGAATTCAGAGTTTACAGGTATTTCACTCACGCTTCACCATAAAACATAATTGTATAGCCTACTTATCGAATATAGCTAGACTTTAAATTTCTGTATAATTTATTGTATCCATACCCTACTTCCAATTTACGGTTTTTAGGCCGTCAACGTGCTCAAAATGGCGCGTGTTGTTTGTGACCAGCGTGAAATCGTTGACGATGCAATAGGCGGCAATTAGGTAATCACCCTCGTCAATCGGCCTTCCATGCTGGAACAAGGACGCATATATTTGAGCGGCCTTTTGCCAAACCATTACGTCAAATTCCACTTGCAAAGCACTTTGACGAAGTTCGTCAAATTCGGCCAACCTTTTAGTCATCCCCCTTGCAAGCAAACCCCTTAGCACTTCGTAGCAGACTATCGGGGGTATCACGATATCAATAGCGTCATCCATAGCCTTGCGATAATTCGCCAACACCGGGGCATCCCTTTTGAGGACGTGTGAAACGATGTTGCTGTCTAGGGCGTAGGTCATAAGTCCAGTTCCCTGGTTCTAAACTTCAGACCCCCAGAGATAATCACATCGAATTTCTCATCCAGAGGCTCATCATCTATTTCGGCCATCGCCTTGACAAACTTCTCGAAGGCTACCCTGTGGGCTTGCCTACGGGCACTGGCAGGGTCTTCATCTGTTTCAACTGGAATCAGGCGTATTACATCGTTTTCTTGGAAAATTCGGATTTTGTCGGTATGGAACATGGAAAAAAGGGGTTCTGGAAGGGCTTTAGTTTCCATCAGGGTTTCGGTCATGGCTGATACTCCTTCAAGTAGTGACATTGTGATGTTGTAAGGCGGGTTTGGCTAGCGTCGCACCGAATTCCTCATCCAACGCTTCGTCTATTTTGGCCATGTCCACAAGAAAATCCTCAAGGCCGTTCATCGTGGCCTCGCGGCTTCTTGCCGATAGTTTCCTAGATGTAACCGCATCAATGACCGTGACAAATATGGTGGCATTCTCAGGTAGGGCGACATTTCCGGCAACCGTGGGTCTGCCATTGCGAACCCGCCCCGGGTAGGTTTGATAAGTTTCCATTGCCCTCTCCTTTCTTGACTTAGGTTGCTCTCCCTCGAGTTAGACATTGTACCGCTGCGGGGAGAGCCACGTCAAATAGAATTGGCCACCCTAAGCGGCTGAATCTTGGTTTCAGTTCCCTCTTGTATCAGTGCCCAATCCATATCGCCAATCGCTCGCTCAATTTCCTTTGCGAAACGGGAATCCGCGACTTTGAGGTAATGGTCTTCCATGATCTCTGGGGAGCTATGGCCAAGGTTTCGGCGGTTCAATTCCAAGTCCAAGCCTCCTGCCGCCAGCTCGCTGACCCGCGTCCTTCTAATGTCGTGGAAGGTATATTTCCCATTCCCCGATTCTGTCAATAGCCCTGCCTCGGTGCAAAGCTGGGTCATAATTTTAGTCTGGCTATGCTCTCCCCACGGGGTTCCATTGCGTTTTACCAGGATGTGGTCATCAGGGCTCTTCCCCGCAACCATGCGATTGAAAAATGTAATTCCGGCTTCTGTCAAGTGGGCATTGAAGTTTTTGTTGCCCTTCGTCTGTTCCTTGGGTATGTAAAGGACACCATTCCTGTATTGGCGGACGCGTGCCTGTCGTAACTCCGAATGCCTAAGGCCGGTCAATTTAGCCGCAATCAGGAGTTGCTTAAAGTCGTATCTCGCCTCTTTCAGCAGCTTGTTCCAATCCCTAGGCTCAATGACCGTCTCCCTGGCCCTTGCGGCATCAGTATTGACGAGAACCCGCTCCCATTGGTAAGGGCTGCATTCCTGGGCTAGGGATTCATTTTGCTTAACTGCATAATTGAGTGCCGGCTTAAGCAAGCCTCTCAGAATACGAAGGGCTGTGGCGCGTCTGGCTCGTTTTTCCTCATCGGTTTTCGGGGCGGAATGGGAATGTCCGTTGCCCTGCTTTGGTTGTTTGCACAGCCAATCAAACCATTGCTCAATTTTCCTCGCAATTAGGTTTGCTACAGGGATATCGCCTATCTCACAGTTGACGATCCACCGTTGGATGCTGTATTTGTAGTCATCCAGCCCTTTGGCCCTAACTCCGGTGGTTTCCTTCATCTTGAGCCAGTCATTCATAGCGTCGGCGACAGTAAAATTTGAAACATCCTTTATTTCAACGCCAAGTTTTTCTAACCTCGCTTGTTTTGCCGCCCTCTTGCCCCACTCCAACACTTTGTCGTATGCCTGCCTGTAATTCAAAATATTTATGCCATCGGCTTCTTGGTGGTCATCTGGCAACCAAGCAGAGGAATAGATAGCTTTACGCTTTTCATTCGGCAATTCAAGATTTTCGTATCTGCCTTGCCAACAGTTCTGTCTGATGCCCCGCCGGTATCTCAAATTCAGCCCTGGCGCGATATTTACACTGCTGATCGTACCAGCTTTGATTTTGAGCCGATTTGTCCTATGTTGCAGGTCTGGCGATTGTTTTCGCTGTGCCATGGAGTCTCCAAACTTGTACCCCAATGTAACATGTGAAAAACGAAAATCAAGAAACAATAGGCTTTTGAACCCAAAAAATTGTACCCGATTTGTACCCAGGACGTAGGGATTCGGTTTGAGACAACATGATACAATAATAGACATAATATTTAAAATTTCAATATTTTTCAATATTTCTTATCATCTCACATCGTCTCATTTTGTATCAATTACATAAATAATATATATTACCCAGTATTGGGGTGGTAGGGGTCGCATGTTCAAATCATGTCGCGCCGACCAGGAAAGACAAGCAGTTGCGGGGATTTCAAGATGGAAATGACCGCAACTGCTTAATTTTTATCTAAAAATACAGCAAGGTAAACTGCTCTATCCCTTCCATCTTCGGCTGTCCTCCTGAAACAACC
>JAIRRD010000149.1 GCA_031256155.1 Holophagales bacterium | reverse complement strand
GCAAGTTACAAAAGGAAAGGCGCTATGAACAACAGCCCCGCTATTGCAGGCAAAAACATGAACTACTTCCTTATGGATGGCATTCCAAATGGCCGCGTTAAATGCACTCTCTCCAATTGGACAGGCGTGGCATATAGGATTCCGCGCGTCAGGCTTGTTGACTGCAAAAATATTGATTACCTGAAGCAGAGCGGAATCTACCTCTTGTTTTGCAAGGGTGACAACGATGAGCCATTAGCTTACATCGGCCAGGCAGGGGAGCGTAAAAATGGAGAGGGCATTTTGCATCGCCTTGGAGAGCATCACGCCAATCCGAAACCAGGCTTGGAAGACTGGTATGAAGCCATAGCATTCACGGCCACAAATGATAATTGGATGAGTGCTACAGAAATAAGCTGGCTAGAAAACAACTTCTATTGCCTTGCAAAAACTGCAGGTCGTTATGAACTCAAGAACGGCAATGAACCTAACAAACCACCAGTGATTGAAGAAAAAGAGAGTGAACTCATGGAATTTTCAGCTTTTGCCCGAATCATAACAGGTGTTTTGGGGCATCCCATATTCGAGTCCCTGTCTGCCAAGCAAACGCCCATGCCTACAGATGCCGGTCTTACCGCATCTGTTATCGCTAATTTTGAGATAAAGCAAGGCGAAGTAGTTGCTTATGGACAGCGGACAAACGAAGGTTTTGTCGTATTCAAGGACAGCAAGGTTAAGACAAATATCAAAGAGTCCTGCCCCAAGAATGCCAAAAGACAGCGCGAGCTTCATGCCGAAAAAATAGCCAATGGAATTTTGAAAGAGGATATTTTGCTCAGAAGCCCAAACGAAGCTGCATGTTTTGTTACCGGCAATGCCATAAGCGGCATCACAGCTTGGAAAACCCCAGATGGTAAGACATTGAAGGAAATTGAGGCCAGTGAAGCCGAAGAATTATGAGCTGACAAATGGATTCCAACGCGGCAAACAAGTAATTCAGTCGTATTTACAACAAGGAGGATTTATCATGAAAAATCATCTATCTATAGCTCTTTTCGCCCTGTCATTTATGTTTGTTGGCTGCAGTGGAGGTAAAGACAATCCAACTCCAAATCCCGAGCCTACCAAGCAGACCTTTCAAGTTACATTCGTTTCAAACGGTGGCAATGAAGTCCTGCCGATAACCATAAACAGCGGTGGCACAGTGTTGACTCCCGCAGTTACACGTAATTACTACGACCTCGAAGGCTGGTATAGAGATTCTGTATTAGCGGACAAAGTTACGTTTCCTCTCACAGTGACTTCAAACATGAACCTTTACGCCAAATGGGAGCTAAGGGACTACAGATTTGATGTTTCATTCACAAGCCAGACGGCAACAATTAATTTCGAGGGCTTGCACAACAATAGTATTTACCTTGTAAAGACAAATATTTCCGATTCAGTTGTAAGTGCAGCCAATACAGGGATAGTTAATGGTATTGCTTCAATGGCTATGGAAACCGGACAAGTGTTTTCGCCTCAAGTTGGTTTGAATCCTGTGTTAGATGAAGTTCAAAGATTCAATGCAAACCCACCATTCCTTGATAAGAACGCGCCATTTTTATTGCCCAAAGTGAAATACGGTGTTGGTGAATCAAGGATGTTCTGGACGCCTACTGAGTCTGCTGGTTTTATTCAGAAGCGAGCAACATTGAGGGCTTCGGGGCAATATTGCAACATTTGGGTGCCAGATGAATATTTTGGCTTAACGGATGATATGGTTCGTTTTGAGGATGCGGAAATATTGGCTGAATTATTTGACAAAATATACCCTGTTGAGACAAATCTTTTGGGGTATGAGTTTGGCGGAGGCCCAGGCGGAGACGGCGGCAGGGACGGTGATCCAAAAATACAGATTTTGATTTGTTTGGATTTATCTATTGCTGGATTATTCAGCGGGGCGGATTGGTATCCGCAATCTCAAGATCCATATTCAAACGAAGCTGAAATGTTTTATGTTAGTAAGGGAAATGTGATTAGGCAATCAAGTGCGGCCGATAGGCTTAGAATTTTTAGTGATACTTTAATTCATGAATTTCAGCATTTAATTAATTGGAATCAAAAAACTTTGAAACTCGGACTAGGAACGTATACCTCCAGTTGGTATAATGAATTGCTTTCCAAAATGGCAGAAAATGCAATTGCTTTTGCTGCTTTTGGCGTTCAACATTCACCGGTAGGAGGGTTTAATATCTCCTTTTTAACTCCGTATTATATACATCCTAAAGAGGGTTTGACTGAATGGATCACTGGATGGGGTATCGCTGACAACAGTTATAATAAAGCTATGCTTTTTGGAATCTATCTCATGCGTAATTATGGCGGCGCAAAACTTCTGCATGACATTCTTCACAATGATAAAATAGGCATTGAATCAATCACAGAGGCGCTAACCAATATTTCCCCAGGCATGACATTTGAAAAGGCTGTAGTAGATTTGGGAGAGGCTATGATTTTTAGCTACTCAAGCCCTAAGCCCAAGAATGCCTTGACATTTGATAAAACAGTCACAAACACCATAAACGGAATCGAATACACTGTCCATGCAATCACAAATCGAACAATTGAGCAGTACTTCGATCTAACCCCAATGGAAATGCGCCCCCATTCAATTTCTATGCACCAAGCCAATGAATGGAAAAACAAATCAGGCAACCTCTCAATAGCCTTTGAAAGACCAGCAGACCCGAATATTGTCCAATACCTGATATTGAAATAAACACAGCAGTCGTAAAAATAAATAGGTCTTGCGAAATCCGCTGACTGGCAATCGTGCTAGTTTGGTGGTTTACTATAGGCATTCACCAGACACTGCAAGACCTACTTAAAGGCGAGCATTTGCTCGCCTTTAAGTTTATTATTCACTCTCACCCGATACTGTAGGTGCTTAAGCAATTTTAATTAAGCTCTAAACCTGCGTTAATTCTTCTTTAGCCGCTTCCCTGGCCAACCTTGAATTGTCAACGACTGGAATCTTTCTGCCCATCGCGGTTTCGGCCCTCTTAATGGCTCTCTCTGATTCTAACCTACGTTCTTCAGGTGTCTGCGATAGGTAACGCAGTGAGCATTCTTCTTTGATTTTCTGAAGTTCTTCCATTGTACTGCTTGTCTCGAAGGTGTTCATTTGTAGCCCCCTTTTAAGAATATATCAGGCGATACAATCTCTATCTCATTATATCGACTGATTGCATTTACAACCTTAACTTTGCTCTTGGTTTCATCATTTACGATGTGTCTAAAGTTCCATGACAAAATTATGTCACACCCATACACAACTGCATGGGCGATATGTAAGCAATCATCCAAATCTTTTTCTCTCAGGATACCACTACAGTAAGGAATTAAGAGAGGATGCTTGAAGAATAGGCTGACAGGCGGCATCCTGTATTGCCAGATTGACCGTTGTCCACAAAAGCCTAGGGTTTCCTTTTAGCAAACAGCGCGTCCAGACGTGCGGCCTCGGGGGAGTCCGGTGTCGAATAAACCTCGGACACATCGTGCCAAGAACGA
>JAIRRD010000144.1 GCA_031256155.1 Holophagales bacterium | reverse complement strand
CTCCCTGCCACAAAGCGTTCAGGAAATAGCGGCCTTACTTCAGACAAACTGTTCTGAGGGTCTGAAGCCACCAAAAAATGGTCTGAATCCAACGGCATCAGACCCAAAGACACATGGCAGTCAACCGTACTCGCTCCAGATTCTGTACCCATAAAGACAATTAAACCGGAACGAACACTTGAAGAAAGGGGATTGGAAAAATCTGTCCCCGGAATATCAACCCCCCAACCAGAAATGCCTTTCTCCCAACCCGGCAGCGGCGCACCGGAATTATCTTCATTGACAGTCGCCAGAATTCTGAATCCGCCCCCGCGCTGATACAATAAGTCTCCAATATTGCGGATACCAACAGCAGAAGAGCGGTGATTTGTAATTGTTGTTTCGATAGTGTACTTCCTGTCCAGCGGACCCAGACTGATAGTGGACATCGCTGTGACATCCTGAACAAAGCCTCGGTCATTCCAGCCTGCTCCAGGCAATTTGTGTTTGGGGTCATGTATTTGTCCGCGCATTTCCAATCGGGATTTACCAATTTCATTTATGGCCTTAAAATCGTGGAAAACTAATGAAATATCCGGGTCCTGATTGACAACACTGGTCAAGCGGTCGAGCACATCGCAGGGCATTGGAGTTCTTCGGTAACTGGTGTCCAGCGAGATATAGCCGACATCAACTATACTTCCCCCGCCTGGCGCTCCGGCAATGCCAGCCCGTTCAGAAGGCGGCGTCCCATCAACCGCCAGGCCTACAAAATCATTGCCTATATAGTAATCACCGGCTCCCGCCATTGATTTGATTCCTGGCACATAGTCGCCCCCGACAGCGGGAATCTCCTCCGCAATCAAAGCGGCGCGGTCGTACCCGGTGGCATGATAGCAGCCCCCTCCAACCAGAAGCGCCAGCACAGGCGCTACTAGCAAAAAACCGTGTTTGAGGCTATTGAGTAAGTTCATGGAATTGTTCAACTTTCGTGTCATTGGAAATCTCATCATCAAAAATTCGTACGATAAAAGCACGGAAAGGTTCCTATGTTACTATGCTATGCTATTAACTTACATGAGTGAATATGCCCCCTGCAAGTTTTTCAAAAAACCAATTTACTTGGTTGCCGTAGCCATAATTCTGGCTGTCATTTTTGACCTGCTTTGGTTTTGCGTAAAGTTCCCATACGGTTTAAAAGTTTGTTCACCCGAGACGCTTTCGCCAACCGGTATTCCTCTATTGGTTCTGGGCGCGGGTGTAAAGTCAAATGGCGAGCCTACGCAAGTCCTGGAAGCCAGGCTCAAAATGGCTCTGCGTTTATATGAAGAAAAAAAAGCCATCTGGATTCTTGTCTCAGGTGACAACCGCACCCACAACTATAACGAACCCCAGGCAATGCGCCGCTGGCTGATAAAACATGGTGTGCCGACAGAAAAAATCGTGAGCGATTACGCCGGAAGGCGCACATACGACAGTCTGAAGAGAGCCAGAACCATTTTTGGCCTGGAACACATAGTAGTTGTCACTTCAGAGTTTCACGCTATTCGCACACTATATCTGGCAAAAAGTCTGGGACTTGACGCTTATGGTGTTCCCAGCGACACAAAGAGCATCGGAGCCTTGCCCTACGTGCGCCTTTGGCTCAGAGAGTACCTGGCACGTCACAAAGCTCAGTGGGACGTTTGGTTCCCCCCTTCTACAGTGCTGGGACCGGTAGAACACACACCAGATACACCAGATATACCGAACACACCGGAATAGCCAACCGAGCATAAATTACCAAAAAACAATGCCTCCAAATGTTCCATTTAACCCCATCACAGAAACAATAAAAAAAATCTTATCCAACGGCTCATTACCAGCGTCCGAGTTTATGGCACTGGCTCTGTACCACCCAGAACATGGCTATTACAGGCGCGGTGTGTCACAGTGGGGTTTTGACGGAAAAGACTATTACACAGCCCTGGACTTAGGCCCTCTGCTGGGCGAGGCCATAGCAATACGTCTGCATCAAGTCTGGTTGGAACTGGACCGCCCCGACCCATTTACCATACTTGAGCAGGGTGCGGGACGCGGATGGTTGGGACGAGACCTGCTGAAAGCAGCCACAGGCGATTTTAGCCAAAGCATCCGATACATTCATTGCGATGACAGCCCCATAGCCAAACAAGAAGCCCTGATAGCACTTGATTACTGGTTAAACAGCGGACAGGCCTGTCTGAAAAATCAGAGCGATGAAACAGACAGTTTTGCAGGGGCGATTATCTCAAACGAACTATTCGATGCTCTGCCAGCCCAGCCCTGGCGGTGGGACGGCGGAGAGTGGAAGCGGGAAGTACTCATTTCACTTGAGGGCGAAGACACAGGCCTTACGCAATGGGAAGCCGCCGAGCCGGGTGAAGCCGGAGATTGGTTCAGCAGACACGCCGAAGGCGGTTTGCAGCCGGACGATGGCAGCATTTGGACTGAGAGCCTCCCGTGTATTCTGGAAACCATCTGTAAACCAATGCGGAAAGGACTTTTTTTAGCTATTGACTACGGAGACACCGCCCCCAGGCTTATAGCCAAGCGAGCCGGACTACGCAGGTATTTAAAGCATCAAACGGACGGACGCTGGTGGGAAGCTCCAGGCAATTCAGACCTCACCGCAGACGTTGACCTGACGCGCCTGACATATTTGCTTGAGCGTCAGGGATTGCGCCCCCAAAAGCTGGCTACACTCGGTCAGTGGATATGTGCCAACGCCCCACTAGCCCAATGGGAAGCAGAATGGCAGGAACTCCGCCAATCAGAGCGCACGGCTCGCAAACAGAACCTAATGCAGTTGACGCTTCCCAACGCAATGGGGGACAGATTTAAAGTGGTGCAGGCAAATTTATAGTTGTGGAGTTTTGTAACTGCAACGGCCACTGCTACACTTATATAGTCGTTTTACTTATGGAGCATAACAATGCTCCATAAGTAAAATGCGAGGATGCGCAAGACTGTGCCGTAATGGAGCGAGCCGCCGACAGGCGGGGAGCGGAATGGGAGGCGTAGGCGGCACTTGCCCATCTGTACCGCTCATCAAGTGCATTCACTATATCATCGGGAACGTAAATGACTTCTGACCTTTTTGACCTTCCATCGACTCTGCTTGAGGTCGGCGCTGTGCGTTTTTCGCCTGAAGCACCGTTTACATGGGCATCGGGGCTGAAATCACCCGTCTATTGCGATAACAGGCAATTACTTGGATTCCCCGCTGTTCGCGCAGCCGTTGCTGCGGCTTTGTGCGATTCTGTGAAGAAGAACAATAAGAGCGCAACACTGATAGCCGGTACCAGCACAGCCGGGATTCCATGGGCATCAATGGTGGCGGACAGACTTGGGCTTCCGCTTGCTTACGTGCGGCCTGAGCCTAAAAAGCATGGCATGGGACGACAAGTTGAGGGGCCTTTGGCTGACAAACACAGTGTTGTACTCATTGAGGATTTAATCAGCACAGGCGGTTCAAGTCTGAAATGCGTTGAGGCGCTGCGCGATGAGGGGGCGGATGTACTGGAAGTTCTGGCCCTGTTCTCATACGGACTGACAAGGGCTGAGGCGGCCTTTGCCGGTAAAAATGTACCTTGCCAGGCTCTGGCGACATTTTCCGACCTTGTGAAAAGAGCCGTTGAAACCGGTTCCATTACTCTGGTGGGTCGGGAGTCCCTTGCCGTTTGGCGCGAAGACCCGCAAGCCTGGAGCGATGGATTTGCTCAATGAAGATATACACTCGTACAGGAGATAACGGCCAGACTTCGCTGATAGGTGGTCAGCGCGTCTCTAAGTCTCATCCTCGTCTGGAGGCGTATGGAACTCTGGATGAGCTGAATTCTCTGCTTGGTATTCTGCGTGTACATATTTCAACTAAAACTGGTGCCAATACTATTCTGACGGATATTCAGCGAGATCTCTTCCGCCTGGGGGCTGGCTTGGCTGACCCGAAATTTGGGACTGATGATGTGTCTTCAGCCGAAATATCCCTGAAGTGTTCTATGGAAACTATGGAGGCGGATATTGACCGCCTGTGCGCCATGTCACCAGAACTGAATTCGTTTGTGCTTCCTTCCGGCAGTCCGGGAGCTGTGTATGCCCATTACGCGAGAAGTGTGTGCAGAAGAGCCGAACGCAAAATTGTTCCCATCTGCACCGATGTTAGTGCGCTTGATTGGGTTGTGCGATACCTGAACCGTCTCAGCGATTGGCTCTTCGCTCTGGCAAGGGCCGAAAATGCCGTTGATGGGGTAGGTGAGGAGATATAGGGAATTGCTATATTCACTCACCAATAATCTTTATCAAAATCCGCTTATCCCTTCGTCCGTCAAATTCGCCGTAAAAGATTCGCTCCCATGTGCCGAAATCCAGTTTTCCGTCGGTTACGGCGATTACAACTTCCCTGCCCATTATCTGGCGCTTGTGGTGGGCATCGCCGTTGTCTTCGCCTGTACGGTTATGCAGATAGCCGCCATTGGCCGGATTGCTCCCGGAATTAAATGGGGCTAACTCTTCAAGCCAACGCTCATAGTCCTTGTGCAGACCGCTTTCGTCATCGTTTATAAAGACGCTGGCTGTTATGTGCATTGCGTTAACGAGGCAAAGTCCCTCGCGTATGCTCGATTCTGACAGGGCTTTTTGAACATGTGGGGTTATATTTACAAAGCCCATGCGGGATGGGATGTTTAATGTCAGTGCTTGTCTGTAGGATTTCACGATTCACTCCTTTCATTGGCAGGAAGCGTAAACCTGACAGTGGTTCCATGTCCTTCCTTGCTCTCTATGCGGATTTCACCGCTATTTGCCTTGATTATCTCACGACATATGGACAGACCCAGGCCGGTACCTTTGCCCTCTGGTTTGGTGCTGAACATGGGCTTGAATACTCTGTTGAGATTTTCGGCGGGAATACCTGTTCCGGTATCGCTAAGGGCAAATTCCCAATCCAGAGAGTGGTTTTGAGCAACTTTGAGTTCTATGGAACCGCCATCGGGCATGGCATCAACGGCATTGTTCACCAGATTTATAAAGACCTGCTCTAATTGTTTACGGTCTACCCATATTAAACAGTTTTCCTGAGTTTGGGCTTGCAGGCGCACTTTGCGGGCAGTTAGCGTTGGTGCCCAAAGCCGCTGTAGTTCTTCCAGCAGGGGAAGCAAGTCTGTAAGTTCGCGCTTTGGCTCAATGGGTCTGGTCAGTCCCAGCAGTCTTCTGACAATTTCTCCCACGCGGTCAATCTGGAGGTGAATTGTGCTGAGGCGGTCGCGTGTCCGATTGTCAATGGAACTTTCGCTTATGAGCAACTGGAGGTGGCTGTTGACGAGGTTCAATGGCGTGCCGATTTCGTGCGCAAAGGCCGCCGTTAGCTGACCCGCAACTGCCAGACGCTCCTGCTGGCTGAGTTCTTCCCGTAACAGGGAAATGCGCTCCATCAAAAGTTCAAGTTCGCTGTTTTTTGTCTGCAATTCAGAGAGAGCCGCATCAATGCGCTCTTGCAAAGTCGCGTTAAAGCCTTGAATTTCACTGAGCAGTTTCTCCCGCTCCCGGCTCATTTCCTGAAGGTCATCGGCCATAGCATCAAAGCGGCGTGCGATTTGACCAAGTTCATTTTGACTGCGCAAGTTGGCTCTGGCGGAGGCATCACCTTGGCCAAGCGACTTCATCGCCATTAGAATTTTGTGCATCGGACGACGTACAAAAGCGGACGTTAGCACCCACAAGAGCGCGAATTCAAGAAGCAACACTATTGGAAGCATTTTTAATGTAAAGGTATAAGTACTCTTCCAGACGATATTCCAGCGATCCAGGTTGCAGTATGCTCTCAGCAGCGCTTTTGCATTTCGTCCGGGTCTGCTGTCACGTATTGGCATGTACACGCGCCATACCGCCTGACCGGAATCCAGCACTATGATTTCCGCTCTTTCAGAGATGAGTTCCATCATCTCGCGTATTTCGCCATCATTACTAAAAACTTCTTCGGGCTTGTTTTTGGAAGTCGCCCACACTTCTACATAACTTTCTCCATCCGTCACTGCGCTCTTAAATATGTCTATTTGGTAGACGCTTTCGG
>JAIRRD010000132.1 GCA_031256155.1 Holophagales bacterium | reverse complement strand
CGACCGCGTTGAGTTGTGGGAAAATCCGGCAAATAACCTCTCATACCTGCGTATCACAGACTATAAGACCAGCACTAAGTCACGTCTGAACGCTTATGCCACAGGCGATGCCCCATTTGATTCACACTTACAGACACCCTTGTACACTTGGCTGGCTATGGAAATTTTCAGCCGTCCTGCTGCATCAGTGCTTATTCCGCTCCGTGAAACATCCCCCGCGCCGTTTGTGAATCACCTGAAACGCCTTGCCGAGTCCAATTCAAGCGGCGTTCAATGGCAATCCAGACTGGCGCAGACACTTGTACGCCTTGATGCCCGCATTGATTGCGGGGACTACCCCCCAACACCCGGCGACCACTGCCAACACTGCAAATACAGCTCCCTTTGTGCAAGACCCGTTGATATCGTTACTTTTGACGATGTAGATGTAGATGATGAATAAAGTCAATGGATATATGAAAAACCTCACCTTCAGCGATCCCAATCTAATCGGTCACTCCGTGGCGGTCAGTGCGAGTGCGGGGTCAGGAAAGACTTTTACGCTGACGGTATTGGTTTTGCTGGCTTTGGGGCGTATGGAGGCTAGGGCATTTGAAATTTTTGCCACTACTTTTAGTGAAGCCGCCGCCGCCGATTTGAGGGAGCGCTTACTGCGTCCGCTTGACCTGCTGGCTTCTCTGGAACCGGACTTCTGGGGCAGACTGCTGCCTGTCAGCGCGGATTTATCCGATGTATTGGCTTCTCTGGATGTTTCACCCAGATTATCAAAGAGCGCTGCGGAATTAGCAGAGGCTATTCCCCATTTCGGCCCCCAACCCTGGATGGATTCTCCGAGCCTGGCGCAGACCTTTTGGCGGCGAACCCGCAGAGAAGCTGAACTGATGCAGGTTTCCACACTACACAGCTTTGCACTCGGTCTGTTGCGAACCGGAAACGGTGTCCCGGATCGAATACTTGAAGCCGACCATCCCGCTCTGCTCCGCGTACTGCGCCACGCCACACGTGAAATTGCCGATATTCCAGAAACACACACCGATCACACTGCGGCCCGCGCACTTTTGATGTGGGCAGAAGCTAACTGGAGCGAGGTCTCTGCGGACTATGATGCCCACAGAGACGCATTAGGGCAGGTTAACTTTGAGAAGGTAAACTGCTCTAAAGCGCAAAATGCTTCAGTGCAATACAACACAGATAACAAGCTGCAATCAGAGATTATTTTGGAGGAAGAATCCAGCGCTGAACTCAAAGCCTCCCTTGAGAGCGCCCGCAAAGCCATTGGGCGTTTTTTCAATGACCCCGGCGCGGCAAAGGATTCAAACAGCAAAACTATACGATATTTTGACGCAAAAAAAATACTGCCGCCTCCAGAATCAAATTCGTCCCTGAAGGCTCAAATACGCTGGGCGGAACGGCAGAGCGCGGTTCTGGGACATTCCGCTGATAGCCTTCCTGGCTACTACTCAGCGGAATTCGTCCAGGCCATTCAAACCTTAGCCCCGGTCGCATCTGCCTGGGAAGCACGTTTGAGGGCAATCCTTGCGAAGTCTTTGACCAGATTTGAAAAATTAAAACTGAGCCGCGGCATGGCTACTTTTGGCGACATTGTGCGTTCCGCTCTGGAGGGCTTGGAGGATGGAACAATAAAACCGCCCTGCCCAAAACTACTTCTGGTTGATGAATATCAGGACACGTCCCAGGCCCAGGATGCCTTTTTGGGCGCTCTGAAGGCCGAAAGAATCGTCCGCGTCGGCGATATCAAACAGGCCATATACGGTTTTCGCGGCGGCAGTCCTGACTTGCTCCAGGCGCATATAGAAGCAGCTGGTGACTGCGCTTACCGGTTGCCCGTCAATTTCAGATCCGCGCCGCCAATAGTGGATATGGCCAACGCCTTTGTGAGCAAGATATGGTCTGAAAACGCCGCCATTGAGCATACCGAAGCCAATCAGTTGCCACGTGCCCAGGGAGACTGTCCTGTTGGTGCTGTTATGGCCGCAGGCCCCTCAATTGGTACAGACCTGCCCGCCCTCTCACAGTGGATTGCGGCTCTTTCCCATGAATCCGGCTGGGAAGACGCTCTTGGTGGGACTTCAATTCCAGGTTCCCAACCAACACGCGCCCTTCTCCTGCGCCAGAGGACAAAACTGCCCACCCTGCTTATTCGCCTCAAAAAACATGGAATACAGCCCTACGTTTTGGCAAAAGAAGGCTTTTGGGACAGCCCTGGGACACGCTTAGTAATGATGGCTCTGGAGGCCTTTGCGTACCCAAACCGTTCTCTGCCATGCGCTGTTCTGATGCGGCACTTTGTTGGTCTCAGCGACAGTGAGTTGCATCAGATAGGAGAAATTAAAGGTATTGGATACATAAAACCGGAAGATATCCCTGTAAAAAAACGGTCCTATGCTGTATGGCTGCAAAGTTTAATGTCCGCCACCACACAGCAGATAGCGGCCGCTCTGCTGGCACAAGGGAACCTCTTGTCAATAATAGCTTCCCTGGATGTCCACGGGGCTATGGAACCGGATAGAGCAAGACGCAACCTCGCGGGATTTCTAGCAATGCTTCAGGACTACCCCGCCAGCCCGGTCGCAGCTTTCGCGCTGCTGGATGAATTGAGAAACGGCCCGGAGCGCGGCGACCTGCCATCAGTCAGCCGAGATGCCGACTTGATAATTCAAACCGCGCATGGCAGCAAGGGGTTGGAATATGACAATGTTATACTGCCATTGCTGAATAATAGAAAAACAGGCGTAAAAAAAGGGCATATCCTGACCAATCCCGCCACTAAACAACTCATGTTTGCCTGGAAACTCGGAAACGAACTGGGGAGCGATTACAGGCTAATCAAAGACCTGACAGACCTGCGGCAGCGCCGAGACGATTTGAATCTGTTATATGTCGCGCTGACACGGGCAAAAAAACGCCTGTGCCTGCTCATACAAGCACCTGAAAAGCCAAAAAAGGCAGTAAAGCAGACTGAAACCCCAAACAATTCCTGGGCGCGATTAGGTAGCGAATTGCTAAAACACCACGGCAAATTGCTGGAACTCAGTGACCCGCCGCCAATGCCGCCGCAAAACAAATACCAGCGGCCAGTTTTGGAAAAACCGTTAAATAAAACA
The DNA here is from genome assembly GCA_031256155.1 of Holophagales bacterium. GTDB lineage: Bacteria > Acidobacteriota > Holophagae > Holophagales > Holophagaceae > WRHW01. The sequence continues at coordinate 554 of JAIRRD010000132.1, read as the reverse complement.
GAGAGTTCGCTCTATCAGCTAATCCCCGCACCGCACGACCACCACAGCCAAATTGAAAACCTGCGACTGCGCCGTGAAGGCGAAGCCATGCACACCTACCTGCAAAATTTGCTGGTGCGCTGGGAAGACACGGAATCATTCAATCACGTCCTCAATAACCCGCCGCCTGTACATAATGCAAAAGAGAACGCTATGCGCTTTTTGGACGTTTTTGAGTCAAGAGGCTGGCGGTATCTTCGCAGACGGACGGAAATGCGACTCCAAGGCGCTTCCCCATACGGAACCGGTGGACGAGCCGACTTGGTTGTATGGGACAGAGACTGCATACACATCATAGACTTCAAAAACACACATGAATTGACAGCCGAAAGCAAAGACACCTACACACAGCAGTTAAACAGATATGCCAGCGCGCTAAACGCTCAAAATGCCTCAGTCAAAGGCTGGCTGGCGTTGCTGAAAAGCGGCGCGTGGATTGAGATTTTATAGCGATATAGCGGTTTAACTTATTGTAGTTAAACCGCTATGCCGGGATTCGCTTGCGAATCACGGCC
>JAIRRD010000114.1 GCA_031256155.1 Holophagales bacterium | reverse complement strand
ATCCATACTCCTATTGGGCCACCTATCCGGCCTCAGAGCGATTTGCTGCAGGCTGGCAGCAGCGATATGGCATTACCTATTCAGACCTGACCGTTGTAGGTACTGGGGAGAGACTGACTGAGGCCAGTTTTGAAAAGTATCGCAAGAGGTGGGACGTTTTGGTTGCCGTCCCTGAAGGTGCCATGCCGATGTCTGATACGGTGGATCTGGCGCTGCGGGAAGATTTCTGCATGATTGCTTCCGATGGCGGCGTAGAGGGCGAGCCAAGAGCCAATAGCCACCCAAGGGGGGCGGGATGTTTCGCCACAGCACTGAGGCATGGAATGAGTATTGGTATTCCTCTTGAAAAGATGATTGAGAAAATGACCGCTCTCCCCAGAAGCGTCCTGCTACCGGCCATGAAGGCAAGAGGCATTTTGGAAAATGGTGCTATGGCCGACCTGGTAGTTTTTGACCCCGAAACCATCCGCAGTCCCGCAAGCGTTGAAAACCCAAATCAGTTTTCCATTGGCATTGATACGGTTATAGTCAACGGCCAGATTGCCTATAGGGGCGGTAAACTGCTGTCTAAAGCGGGTAAGGCTGTAATAGCATAGATATTCACCACCCCATTATTTCAAATAGCATTGCAAAATCCTCATTGTCAATCACTCCATCGCCATTCAAGTCGTATTTGTCCAGGTTCACCTTTAATGTTGAGCCAAAGGCGTTTGCTAAATCCAACAACTGCGGGGTCGTCTTTGAATTACCGTCAAATTTAGTCCAGTTCAGAGACCTTATCAGGATTTTTTGCTTGGCTGTCAAGGAGGGATAACGAGCGTTTGTGGCTATTATCGTTACTTTTCCATCACCTGACGGGATGTCGTTTGGCGCGTTGTAGTTAGCTGATGTGCTTGTCTTTGATGAAATTGTGCCGTGAGAGGCTTGCCATGTAATCTCATTATCCTCAATGCCAACAACACCTGCTTGCAATGTGGTATTGTTGCCCGCAAATAGTGCCTTTGGAATATCGGTGAAGCCAATTGATGCCATGACAACTGTCACTGTGCATGTGGCAAATTTAGTGCTGTCTGCTGCGCTGATTGCCGTTATTGTTGCCGTACCAGCCGCAACTGCGCTCACAATCCCGTAAGCTGAAATGGTCGCAACTGCCGTATTGCTACTGCTCCAATTAATTTTTTTGTATGCTGCGTCATTGGGAGACACTGTGGCAGTGAGAGGTTCCTTACTACCGACTAATAAAGTTGTTGATGTTTTGTTAAAGCTCACGCTGGTAACGGGGACTTTTGTATCTATATCGGCAAACGCTTTCAGGCATAGACTTACTGTATCTGCGTCATCCAAGTATTTAGTGACATCAGACCATGTTGACCCATTGGTCGAGTACCAGCCAACGCCCGGTTTGGCGATTGCGTCCTCAGTTTCATTCGCCCTGGCGCAAGACACACCGAATTTTGAATATCCTGGAGCCGGGTAAGTCAGTTTCACGATTACGGCAAATCTTTCGCCCACGCTGACACTTATGGGCCTGTCCAAATCTATCCGATGATAGCCTGGTCCCCCAAGTGAGCCTGTCTGAGGGCCGAGCGCTAAGGTTCCGCTTGCTGGACTACTGCCCACGCCTTTCCTGATGTATAACTCGTAAGGCACTGCCCCATCATGATACACTGACACGGCTTTTATTAAATGATTTGCATCCGCCGTAAAGATATTGGAAACCCAAAGAATGCCTGTGCTGAGGTGGCCTCGATAATCGTCGTTTTTTCCATGCATATCATATTGGTATGTCTTTGCGTCCACTCCCGGAGTTGCCACGATAGAAGCTATTTCGTCAATTATCGAGTCGTAGGACATGTAGAAATATCCATTGTCGTGCCAATTTTTACCCCAACTGTTGCGGACAATCCATGCTCCGTCTGATGGTGGCTGGTTGCCTGCCGGAAAATTTTCCTTAGGGTAGTTATCGTCCCATCCCACAATACATACAGCATGATTGGAACCAGTTCTCGTGTTCCTGAATGCGGATGTGGAAAAGTTATAATAAAAATTAGAAGGGAACGAAAAGTAATTAGCATTAATGGCTATTAGCACGGCACCATTTTCTTGCAGCAAGCCTTTGACGTGATCCGTTGCGGTATCCGTTTCTGTGGGGTAGCCTATATAATAAGCTCTTTGTATGGTAGCGATGCTTTCTTCATTCCCAGTGGGCAGAGGCCCTGAGTATGGGGCGGAAGCAGCAGAGACCGGACCACCGGCTCCAGGTCCGCGCGTCCAGATAGCTATTGCATGGTAGTAGTTTGAACCTTGATCGAATGTGGTGTCTGTGCCACCTGGGAAGAGTGTGCTGCGTTTGGTGAAACTCGGTATACCGTTTATTGGATTGTAGATAAAGTAAGCTAGGTGCCATTCAGACATATCCGTATAAAGCCCGGCCTTTCTCAGGCTGGATTCGAGTCCGGCGATTGAAGCGAAAGAAGAGCATGTGTTATAAGGACTTTGGTTGCGTATCTCACTCACAAGTCCTTCTGTCCTGAGGTCGAAACTGGGTGGGTAGTATGCTAGGCCGACCTTGACCATAGCCTCTATCTGTGTCAGGGGGCGGTCGGCCACCGGGGGCAGAAATGGACTTGGTATATAGCCAAAGCGCCACTCGGAAAGCTCCACGGGCAGACCTTGTGCTATTCGCGCCGCCCTTTCCTTTTGTTCTTCCTGCCATTTCACAAATTCAGGATTAAGCTGGGAACGCTGCAATATTGGCGCAGGCCCCTGGTCAGACTGTCCAAAAAGCATGGGTGCGGCGACAAGGTAAAGGAGTGGAGGTAGAGCCGCAATGTAAACCTCTATAATCTTCTTTAGACTGGTGAGCCACTTGCAAAACCTCTGGTTTTGCAAGTCCACGGAGTGGTAGGCTGCGCCCGACTGGAGCAGACTCTGGCGCAATTCGCCTACAATCAACAAATTACGAAATCCAGCCAGAGACTGCGGATGTCGGGAGCTGACAGAACGCAGGGTTTTGCAATTACCTCTGTTTAAAAGCATTTGGATGGGTCTCCTTTCGATGCAGAAAAAGATTATAGCCAAATTGCCCTAAACCTAAAATATTCTCTGCGTATATAGATGTGGGGACGTAAAGCACCCACAAAACCGCACAAACCAAGGGAGGAAACATGCGGCAACGAATTTTCTTATCTTTCATGTCCATACTTTTGATGGCTTTTTCAAACGGCTGTATTTTTGTTGAGGTTAGGGGTAAACAACAACCGACAAACAATACTCTTTCGCTCGGAACCAACATGAATTCAACCGCCCTCGGTTTGGCTGTTGTTTGGAGCAGTGCTGATCGTGATGTAGCCGCACAGGTCTGTCTGAGCTATGTTGAGGACGCTGTTAAAAACAAACGGTTTGATAAGGTTGCGCTGATAGTATGGGGGCCATCCATAAAGTTGTTGGCCAATGACCGGGAATTACAGTCAAGAATAGAACTGCTCATTGACAAGGGCGTAAAAGTCCAGGCATCTGCCGACAACGCTTCCTCTTATGGTGTCACCGACAGCCTGAAGGAGTTAGGAATAGAACTAAGCTCAATTGGCGCACCGTTGAGCAACATGATCGGGTCTGATAACACGAAGGTAATCACTTTCTGATTCGTCATTATAGTCGTTTTACTTGTGGAGCATAACAAGCTCCATAAGTAGAATGTGCGGATGCGCCAGACTGCGCCGTAATGGAGCGAGCCGCCATCGGCGGGGAGCGGAATGGAAGGCGTAGGCGGTGCTTGCCTGTCTGTACTGTTTGTCAAGGGCGTTGACTATAGCAATTTTCGCTTTCTATAGTCCATTTACGGCAAGCAAAGCTTGCCTAATAGCACCACGCGGCTGTGATTTGCGAGCAAATCCCAGCTTAGAGCAGTTTACCTTCTTAAAGTTAAACTGCTCTATATTGCGTTCAATGTTGCGCTCAATAAGGGTTGAACGCAAGGAGATGCAAATTTTTGAAAAGACATTGATAGCGCGGCTTAGCAAGCTGGGCAGGCACCCGGAGATGAAACGTTTTTTTTCAAAGGTTTTGAGCTTTGTCATGTGTTATCCACCAACACCATTTTATAGCAACAGTCTCATATCAAAGTATAGTCGTTTTACTTGTGGAGCATAACAATGCTCCACAAGTAACTCGACTATACAT
>JAIRRD010000011.1 GCA_031256155.1 Holophagales bacterium | reverse complement strand
CGATAGATGCCGCAAAGAGAGCTGTTGCGGCGCCAACCCACGCAACAGTGTTCATTGTAATGGGGGTGAGGATGAATAATGGTGCAAGGCGGCAAAGCAAGACAATACCACTAGTGACCATTGTGGCAGCATGGATCAGAGCTGAAACTGGTGTGGGGCCAGCCATAGCGTCTGGAAGCCAGATGTACAGAGGTATCTGGGCGCTCTTTCCGGTAGCCCCGACAAAGATCATTAGCGTGGCAAATGTCAACACTCCAAACCCAACTTCCGGCACTAACCCACCGGCAGAGTTCAGAATGTCGCCTACAGTAAGCGTTCCAAATACCGCGAATAGGGTCATCATGCCTATGATCATTCCCAAGTCACCAACGCGATTGGTCAGGAATGCTTTTAAACCGGCATCGGGTGCGTAATCTGTGTTGAAATAATATCCAATTAACAGGTATGAACAGAGCCCAACTCCTTCCCAGCCAACAAAAATCAAGGGGAGACTTGAACCAAGTACGAGCGTGAGCATGAAAAAAACAAACAGGTTGAGGTAGCTGAAATAACGTGCGTATCCTTCTTCCGCTCCCATGTAGCCAAGAGAGTACAGGTGTATCAAAAAGCCTATGCCTGTAACAACCAAACTCATCAGGGTTGTTAGCGGGTCAAACACCAACCCGAATGGAACGCTCAATGAGCCGGTAGTAATCCATGTACCAGCGCAGAGTTCGATCCTTTGGCCAGGCGTGGTTTTCATAAGAATGAAAGCCACGAGCGCAAGAATCAAAGAACCTGACACAGAGCCAAGAGCTATAACGGAAGTGAATTTTTTACCCAGGCGCTTGCCCAAAAGACCGTTAATGGCTGAACCAAATAGCGGTAATAGCGGGATCATCCAGTAAAAATTGGACATCATTATTACCCTCACTGTCTTAAGCTGTTCGCGCCATCAGTATCCGTTGAGCGGCGGTGCCTGAACATGCCAATTATCAGAGCCAGTCCGACAGCCGCTTCACAAGCCGCGACAGCGATTATTAAGAGGTATAAAACCGTTCCCGTAACATCCCCTCCGCGCCACTTTGCAAAGGCAAGCAGAGCCAAGTTTGTCGCGTTCAGCATCAGTTCAATCCCCATGAATTGAACCAAAAGGTTTCGGCGCAATAGCACTGTTGAGAGGCCTCCGATAAAAAGCAAAAGGGAAACTATCAAATAGGTGTGTAAAGAACCATGTATAAATGAGCCAATATCCACTTTATGCCTCCTTTTTAATCAGAACAACGGCAGCAATCATTGCGGATAAAAGAAGCAAGCCTATAGCTTCTAACGCCACAAGGTGATCTGTAAAAAGTCGTTCGCCAAGTTTTTCAAGCGTTATAAGGTCTGACGCTGGCGATGCAGCTTGTATGTCTGCCAGTGTTTTTGAGCTTTGAACCAATTTGATCGCGCCAAGGGCGAGGATTATTACAAGGGCGGCTGAAAGTATTTTTTGGATGTACCTGGGATGCGCGGAGGGTTCCTCTCGGTGGGATTGGAGCAGCATCACAACAAATAGAAAAAGAATGGTGATGGCACCGCTGTAAACAATTATCTGAAGAGCCGCAGCCACAGGATTTGCCAGAAGCAAAAACAACCCGGCCATTCCAAAGAAACTAAGCATCATACACAGACCGGCCTGAACAGCGTTGCGCTGTATGAGCAAGGCAAAAGCGCCGCCAAGGGTAATGAGGGCAAAAGCTAAAAACATTCCAGCCCCCTAACTCAGTTGGTTATTGGAAGTTTTAAACATGGACTCTGGAACAACACGTTCACTCCCGTCTTCTTCAGCATACGTATTCATGAGATCAAACTTGCCCAACTGCATCTCATCGCGGCTTTTGCATGAGAGTTCATAATTCTTGCGAAGCCAGATGGCATCTTTAGGACACGCCTCCTGACACATTCCGCAAAAAATGCAGCGCAGCATGTCTATTTGAAATAAAACAGGGCGCTTTTCCGCTATACCCTGTAATGTGTTGAGATCGCCAAACTCCTCGGCATCAATGGTTATACAACGGGCGGGGCAGGCCTCAGCGCACATAAAACAGGCCACGCACTTAATGGAATTGTCCTCATGGCGCTTTAACTCGTGAAGCCCTCTGTAGCCATCAGACACAGGGCGCTTCATTTCTGGATATTGGACTGTCTGCCTTTTTTTGGTTGTGGTGAGTATCTGTCTGAGAAAATGCTTCAGAGTAATGAATAGGCCCTTGGCAACTGGCCATAAATAGGTGCGGTCCAACCATGTGAGGTCAACTTTTTTAACTACAACACCCATGTTTGGCCTCCATCTAAACTACCCCTTTGTTGATTAACCAGGCGTAAAAAAGCAGGTTTGCAAAACCAATGGGCAACAGTATTTTCCATCCAATAAACATGAGTTGGTCGTATCTGAATCGAGGTAAGGTCCAACGCACCCAAATAAACATCCAGCAAAAGAAGAGCAGCTTCAAGGCAAAGGCAATAAATGACAACAAGGGGCCTGGATTTGCAACAAACGGGATTTGCCAGCCGCCAAAGTAAAGAGTGACCATCAACGCTGAAACGGTGACCATGTGGACATATTCGGAAAGCCAAAGAAAGCCCAGCTTCATCCCGCTGAATTCCGTCAAAAAGCCAGCGACAATTTCCGATTCGCCTTCCGCAAAATCAAAAGGCAGACGGTTAGTTTCAGCGAATGCGCAAACGAAAAATAAAAGAAAGCCCAGAGGCTGTCTTACCACATTCCACATACTGGACTGAGCCGCGATTATTTCATGTGGGTCATAAGCACCCATCTGCAAGAAAATAGCAATGACCGCCAGAGAAAAACTTATCTCGTAACTAATCATGTTGGCAGTACCGCGCATACCTGAAAGCATCGACCACTTATTGTTTGAAGCCCAGGATGCGGTGAGTATCCCATAGACGGCCAGAGAGGCGATGGCCATTGGGTAGAGCATACCCATCCCATTTCCGGGGTCTATGACGCTCATATGCAAAACGTGTCCATGCCACTCAAAGCTCTGCCCAAAAGGAACTATGGCAAACCCCATCATTGCCGGCACAAAAGCCAAGAGCGGCGCGATCCAAAACAGGCCGCGAGTGACGTGGAGTGGGACTAAATCTTCTTTAAAAATTAGCTTAAAACCATCACCCATCAAGTGAAAAATACCAAAAAGTCGAATATTGCCAATAATCTTAGCTCTATTCGGCCCTATTCTATCCTGTATTAATGCGGCCCCCTTGCGTTCAGCCCATGTCAATACCGCAGATAAAGACATCACGCCCACGAAGACGGCCAAAATTTTAACCAGCATCCATATTATTGGGATATACACGCCCAAGGATGTAAAAAAGTCACTCATGCACGATCCGATTGTCTAAAAAAACACCCTAATAGAAAAGTCTATCAGAAAAACGGATCCACCCAAGGTAACACTTGCGATGGTACTCCAGCGATGTTTCCTATTCGAAAAGGCACTACAACTAACCAACCGGTAGAATGTCCACAATTTGATAAATCCAGCGTAATCATTTTTCCGGGCGGGGGAATTTCGGGTCGGCGGCATTCAAATATCGCTTTCCCATGCTGAAAGACCTCTAACGCAGAAGGAAAATTAGTACCCATTGATAAATAATAAACGCGAATGGCTTCAATACCCAATAGAGGGTTCCCATGAGTATCCGTAGTTGGCAAAGTAACCTCAAGTGTTCTTAAATTTTTTGCGCGAACAGTACAAGGAGCTGGCGGGTGCTGTTGCTTTGGCACTGGGTTGCCCCTGGCACCACAGCCCGCTGAAATAAATATTTCCGTTACAATAGAGATGGTTAGGGGTAGGCTGAGACTTCGCATTGTTCTATGATACCAACTTGTGTTCGCTCAAGATTGAACGCAAATTGGTTATGATGTCTGGATACCCTTCAAGGCGCTATTACCAATTCAAAAAAGGGAC
>JAIRRD010000269.1 GCA_031256155.1 Holophagales bacterium | reverse complement strand
GGCGCACTTCCTGTTTCAATCTGTGTCACAGCACTGCGCAACTGAGTCAAAAGTAAAGTTGGGGCACCTGTCGCCAAACTTGTTAAGAGTGCGTTTTCTTTATTACTTGCCAGCGCCTTGTCAATCTGGTCCCAACTCTGCCCCGCCATTTCCTTGAGTTTGGCATTCTGGCTAACTTTGGCGCGAAGTTCATCTTCCTTGGCTTTGAGTTGTGCCATAGCAACATTGTCCAAAAGACCGGCATAATAACCTTTAGTAGCTTTCAAGGAATTTTCAACCCCAAGTAACTGAGTTTGAACAGAACGTTTATTTTCTGGACTCAATTTGCCGTATTCAAGAAACATGCGGCGCTGGCGTTCAGATGCCTTAATGGACAGCGGAGTGGTGACATCCCTTGCGTAAATCATCTGGCCGTAAGTCATACCGCGGGCCGTGCTACCTGGATGACCAACCACGAATGTGAGGTCTCCAGCTTTCAGACCCTGAACAGACCACTTCAAGAAATTAGCGGGGCGATATGGTTTGTCGTTTTTATACACGCGAAACAACATGAAATCCAAATCGTGGCGCGGATATGTAAAATTGTCGTAGTCGCCGCCAAAGGAGGCTACCTGAATTTCAGGCGCGGCTACTAAGCGGACATCTTCGAAAACTTCATATCCATAGACCCAATACTCGCCACCTTGATAAAGACGTACCGGCGAGCAACTCATACCGGTGCTATTTTGCATGGACTCCACTGCCGCCTGGAGTGCAGCAGACTTGGCATCTTCAGCGGCTTTAGCGTCCATGTTCTGTTTGGCGGCAGCATTTACTTTATCCGTCACGTTTTGCATCTGTTTAAGAACGCGGATATTCATATTGACTTTAATCTCTTCCGCCTGAGTACGGGCGACAAAGCCGTTTATGAGCATGTCTTTTTCTTTGGTACTGATCCTCTCAACCTGTCCGCGGCCGCAGTGATGGTTGGTGAGCATCAAGCCATCTGCGCTGACAAAAGAAGCGGAACAGCCTCCCATAGAAATGGCTGATTGGCGCACATGATCCAGCCACTCCTTGCTCGGCGTGAAGTTGTACTTCTCTTTAAGCAGTTTCAGCGGGAGATTGTCGAAAGTCCACATTCCTTCATCCGCCCACATTCTGGACGAGGAGGCAAGGAGGAGGGTTGCCATCAGGGGTAGCGCGAATTTTTTCATAGGATTACCTCTGGTTGATTTTATCCCAAAATGGAAATGGGGATGCCCAGTCTTTTTTAGAACGTAAAATGAGAGTGATTAAAAGAGTAGTTTCAAAACCTCAGATGTTTTTTTGTAGGTTTGAAAGACTCTTAAGTTAAATGACCATGCAATAAGTTAAACGACTATACAATAAGTTGAACTGCTATACAGCATAAATTATTGTATCCCAAACTCCATTTTCGTGCTGCCGCAGGGCGAAGCTGTAGTCATCGCGTATGTTCAGGATGGTCTGCGGCAGTTCAAATACATCCTCGGGCTTGTGATAGGCGCAAATGGCCAGTTTGGGCTTTTTGCGCCTGATTATATCTGCCGCGCCTGTCAGTGCTTCTTTTTCAGCGCCCTCTATGTCCATCTTAATGAATGTGGGTAGATCGGAATCAGGCACACCGGCAAAAACAGTGTCCAGAGATGTCACGGGTGCTTTTGCCAAGGCGGCGCTTGACACCGGCATATTGAGAAATGAAGACGACGCTGTGGCACTGCTTTCATAAAAGCTCAGTTCTACTTCTGCGCTCCACAGCCCTTTGGGTATAACCGTCGTGTTTGGGCATTGGGACAGGTTTTCAACGGCTAGCGGGTACATCTTTGTGTCCGGTTCAAATGCGTAAATGTGGGCATGACCGTAGTTTTGGGATTTTAACCTCTTGATAAACCCAAGAGATGTCTCTCCTTTGTAAGCGCCACCATCAACAAAGACTTCATTTTCACCAATGCTGATATAGCCGTCCTCGTAATAGAGCGCGCATTGTGTGTTTGCCTGCATAGGCTTGCCGCAGAAGTAGAGACGGAGCCTGTCCACTACGGTCTGTTTTGAGATTTCGTCTTTGAAAAAATCAAAGGCCCAGGCATAGCCGTCCAGACAATTTTCTCTGAATGTCCTGATTGAAGGCCTTTTGGAAAAGACCATGAGCATTTTTGAATATTCCGGCGGTATAAGTATCAGGCCCTTGTTAGCCAAGTCCGCCACTACCCCGTCTTCGCGGCAAACGGCCACAATGGAATCTGCAAATTCTTTTTGCAGAGCTTCCGGGGTTGTAATGGGCACACCATAGTAATCGCGGTGCTCGCCGCTACTGCCCTGTGTATCGCAAATGCAGGCAACGGGTAGGCCCAGTTCCTCACAAACGTCCATAACCGCGCAGCACCTCTGCGCTTCGCCATACAGCGCAAGTGACAGGTCGCCAAGTCTGTCCTTCAACATGCCAAATGCACGGAGAATTTCCCCGCCATTGCGCTCAACTAAAATTCTCATGTAGTGTTGTTCAAAGCACATATGTGTTCATCCATTCTTTTTCAAAATCCAGCGCGAAGCCGCCATTCATAAAGTCGCTCCTATACTTTTGCAATTCACTTACCATGTCCGCCAGTTGACCATCACAGTTGGATATTTTAAGTCTGATTATCTTTTCCACCATTGAAATCATGAATGACCACTCGAAATAGCGGAACGCTGCGGCGCTGTTGGGGAAGAGATCGCTCAGCCACTCTGTACGCTCGCGGTAGGCGTGTAAATACTCGTCTAGTGTTTCTGCGTTTAAGAGAGTGTGGTCTGTAGTCCAAGCAGAATTGTTGGTTTCGTGTCTGTAAAAGGTGTACTTTGGCAGGCCATGATAGGCTACGCGCTTTGGCAGGGCCAGCAGTCGGTACATCAGGGCTATGTCATCATATGCCCCTTCTTCAGGAAAGCGTAGTTTTTCCACCATCTCGGCTTTGAACAGCTTGGTGGGAAAGGCCATGTTGTAGCGCTTGCGCCACATCAGCTCAATGAGGGCCTTCTCAGCCGTCATTATTAGTTTTTCGTCAAATGCCTTGTCAGTAGCGCCGCAAATTGCCACTTCCGCATAGTTATCCACTGCAAGGTTGTAGAGAAACTCAAGGAAATCCGGCTCACACCAATCATCATCGTCAATGAAAGCTATGTATTCGCCCCCGGCTGCATCCAGAGCCGCATTGCGTCCGCTACCGATATTACCACGCTCGCGGTGAATCACGCGAATACGGCTGTCTCTTTTGGCATATTCGTCCACTATCGCGCCGCTGTTATCTGTGGAGCCGTTGTCAACGATGATGTACTCGAAGTCCCTGAATGTCTGGGCGAGTACACTCTCAACAGCCCGTCCGACAAGGGCATGGCGATTATAGGTTAGCATTAGTACGCTGATCATTAGTTCCCATTATGCTAATTGTAGTAGTCTTTCAAGGTTTTGCAAGGGCTTTTAGTTTATTCTCTATTTGTTGTTTTTGAAAAGGCGATAATACATATGATATATTGATTCCAATTTTTTGTGCGTTATGTGTCAAACGAATGATCATATTTATAGTATTTTTATTAAGTTTTAGCGTATTGTTCATGTCACTTTTTATTTGCACATTTTTAATTTCATTTTTTTGCAATATGGCAATAAAACCATCTATATCTCGTTCATTATCGTTTATACCAGGCAAAAAAATATATTGCAGTATGACATGTGTTTGTGAAGCATATCGGCACAAATTTTGACACACTTTATCAAATAAATCAACACTTTTAATTTTAGCAAAAGTCTCAGGCGTACCCGCATCCAGACTTGTTTTCAAGGCATTTCCCTTAATTGATAAAATTTTAGCTAATTTTTCATTATATTGGCTTATATTTGAATTAATAAAACAAGGATTGTCTTCTAATGCTTCCAATATTTTATCGCGCATGGTATGAATTAATATTTCTCCGCTGTTTATAGTGATGTGTGTATGTTTGTTGATGTAATGTTTGTCTCTCAGAAATTTAAGAAATCTCAACGATTCTTCAGTAAGTCTGTTAATGTCATTAATTTTATTCGAATTACAATTAATCATGTCATTTATGCAACAATACACGCATCTAAAATTACATGTGCCAGGGTAAGAAAGTACAAATCTTCGTATTTCTCTGTCAGTGCGCCAACTACCCATGTTTACCATACAACAATTCAAACAGGGGCTTGGCATAAAATTACTTGAGGAATTTAATTCATCAATAATTCTATCTCGCATAGCAAAGAAATTATACACCGCTTCTTCGTAATCTCTGCCACGCACAAGTGGACTCTTGTTGCTGCCGTCTGAGTTTGCACAGCAAAATTGTAAACTCCACTCCGTATCTACAGAATAATTTTCATAACACATATAATTTTCAAGAAATAGACAGCTTTTATATTCTTTGTATTCTTCTATAATTATTCGGGAACGAGTGACACCTTTTTCAATTAACGAATTCAGCACGTTTAAGTAATTAATCTCATCTGCCGCAATATAGTACAAACAACCAGGGTGTCGCGCTTCAATTTCCTCAAATGAGAGGATTGGTATCCCAAAAAGATCTGTAGCATGCTTTTTTGCATCGTTATCGCCAAAGGCTACGGGCGCGTATTTTTCATTGAGCATCGGGAAATATTCTCTGGCATAATTTCCAACACTCCAGATAACAACCAATGACGAAATTTTCTGGAATGAATTCATTAATTGTTCTCCTAATCCATTTTCCAAGGAGCGTTCCCTCTGTTCCACAAATACTCCAGTGCGTCCCTATCACGCTGTGTATCCATGCATTGCCAGTAAGTGTGGTGACGATAGACACCCAGTTTTTTCTCCAAGCTCAGTGTCTCCAGCGGCTTCCTCTCAAAGATGCAGGAATTTCCGTCAAGATAGTTAAATATATCCGGCTCCAGAACCATGAACCCGGCGTTGATCCAGTTGGAATCCTCTTTTGCCTTTTCGCGGAAGCCAATTACACAGTTTTTATTCTCGTCCAAATCAAGTACACCGTAGCGACCTGAGGGCTGGACAGCTGTGAGCGTGGCTACCATACCGGAAGCCTTGTGTTGCTCTAGTAATGCCTTGATATCTATATCGGCAACGCCGTCGCCATAAGTCATCATAAAAGATTCATTATCAACATAGGACTTGATACGCTTGATACGTCCGCCGGTCTGAGTGCTGAGGCCGGTGTCAACAATGGTTACGCGCCACGGCTCAGATATGCTACTGTGGATGACCATATTGTTTTCTGCGGAAAAATCGAAGGTGACATCGGAGCGATGCAGGTAGTAATTGGCGAAGTACTCTTTAATGATATAGCCTTTATACCCGCAGCATATTATGAATTCATTAAAGCCAAAAAAAGAATAAATTTTCATAATGTGCCACAGAATGGGCATATCGCCGATTTCTATCATGGGCTTGGGGCGCAGGTGGGATTCCTCAGATATTCGCGTACCCAGCCCACCGGCGAGAATAACTACTTTCATTCAGCTTCCTGTGGTTATCGTTCAAAATACGGCCCTCGGTCTGAAAGGCAAGGACTGGAGGGAATTATAGCACCTCCATCTCTGAATTGCTTTGTAGAATCTACGTTACTTTTTTGATGTGTATTGACAACTTGCGCACAATGTGATAAAATAATTTCTTCAGACAAGGAGCAATCATGCCCTCCACAAATATCAATGTACGTATAGACAGTGAATTGAAAGCGAAAGCTCAGACGGTGCTTGCCGACTTAGGGTTGGACATGACTACAGCTATCAACGTGTTTATTAGTCAGATTGTTTACACGCAAGGCATACCATTTGAAATTTCCAAACCAAAAGTAAAATACGCCAAACTTGGAGGGTGGGAAGGTAAAATTTCAATGGCCGCAAATTTTAATGAACCAATGGAAGAATTTAAGGATTATGTGTAATGATAAAAGTATTGTTGGATACTCATGTTGTTCTGTGGATTGCAGAAAATTCAACCATGCTTTCAAATAAGGTAAAAAATATTGTTTTGGATAAAACAGCAGAGAAATATGTCAGCATTGCCTCTGCTTTGGAAGTTGCAATAAAACTTGGCACAAAAAAACTCCGCATTGATGGAGGACTACTGGAATTTTTCAGAATAATTGATGAAAATGGATTTCTAATGTTATCCATCGAAAAGAACTATTTGCACCAACTATCAGTATTACCGGATTACCATAAAGACCCGTTTGACAGGCTCATTCTGGCAACAGCGATTGTCGAAGAAATGTCTATAATTACTGCTGCTGATGAAAACTTTCATAAATACAATGTGTCTCTGCTTTGGTGAGTTATACTGTTTTTGGTCTATAAGTTAGACTATTATAATAGCTATACTGAAATTATGGAAACTCTTTCCCGCTTCTTTAGAGAGCATTTACGCCCAAACCTGGGGTTGATTCTGGCCGGGGCCGCGCTGGCGGTGCTAGCGGGTCTGTTGCAGACTCTGCTGGTGGGCAGTCTGAAGTGGGTTTTTGAAGGCTTTGCGCCCACTAATATTCCGGCAGGTGCCGATGTTCCGGACGCGCTGCCAGCGTTTACGGCAGTCAAGTCATGGCTGGTCTCGCAC
>JAIRRD010000172.1 GCA_031256155.1 Holophagales bacterium | reverse complement strand
CAACCGCCGCAGCTTTCATTGCCTCAAAACTGAGGACGGCTGTCTGAAAGGGCACGTTTACGGCAATTTTCAGACCCTCTAACATCGCCGCCTCTCTGGCAGCTTTTTCAGCATCGGTTGCCTGGGGTAATCTTCTCGCATCCATATACGCGTTAAATGCGCTTGTGTCTTCATCCACAGCTAAAACAAGAGCGTCTTTAACTCTGTGTGCTGTTTCAGCGGCACCAAGCAAGTGACCACCGTGTTCCGCATTTTTAACCTTTGTGAGATTCGCGACCATCGAAGCGAGACTTGCACCCAAAGCCCCGGCAAATGCGGCTATACTGCCCCCGCCTGGTGCCGGTGTGTCTCTGCTGACCTCATTGACAAAATTACGAGCGGACATTGCCATCAGGCCATCAGAATAGGCTTTTGGTAAACCTAGCACTTTTTTATCAATTTCAAATGGGGCAATATCGGCAAGCCCCATACTAAAAACGGCGTTTTCAAGCACATCTTCCGTTGGAACAAATGGACTCTTGCTCTGTTGGCGAAGATAGTATTGTCCTGCGTCATAGAGGGGCTTAAATGGGACAAGGCCGACAATTTCAGACCCGGTCACTACCAAACCGCGCTCAATGGCCATTTTGCGAGTGGCTTCAAGGACATCAACCATGCCTGTCACTTTGTAATCAGTCAGGTTTATGCTCAACTGAGTGCGCCTGTACGTATCCACATACCATCCAATGGCCTTGCACGCCTTAAATAAGCCTGCCTTATAAACTTTCTGACCGGTCACACTGCGGCTCGCGTCTATGTCATTGAGCGATAAAAGGCGTTTTAAGTCGTATCCGTGAACATCCTGGCAATGGGCGATCAAGGCGTCAAAAATAGAAAAGTCTTCACCGCAATTACCGCATGGGAAACAACCTTCCGCATAGCGCAGTTCATTGCCGCTGCTATAAAACGCGCTTGTTTGCCCACGGCGCGCAACGCGCCCTTTTTCTCTCAATTCAAAAGCAATATCAGTCGCGTGAGCTTTATCGCGACTATTGAGTGTGATATTGTAGGCGATTAAAAATTCCCGCGCGCCTGTGATGAGTGCTCCAAAAGCAGGCGCAAACAATGCTGGGCCAAAATCCGGCTTCCAATTTGGATCCTTAAGTTTTTCTTCCAGCCCTTCGTATTCACCTTTACGCACAACGGCCAAATTTTTACGCTCAGGGCGGCTTGCGGCAGCTTCATAGAGATAGACGGGGATATTAAGCTCACGTCCCACCTTTTCACCAAGCTTTCTGGCGAGTTCGGCGCAATCCTCCATTGTCACGCCTTCTACAGGAATGAAGGGACACACATCGCAAGCACCCATTCTTGGATGACTGCCATGATGAGTGCTCATATCAATTAATTCGCTGGCTCTTTTAATTCCTCTGAAAGCTGCTTCCAAAATATTATCTGGATCACCAACCATTGTGACAACAGTCCGGTTGGTGTCTGCACCTGGGTCAACGTCAAGCAATCTGACGCCCGCAACATTTTCAATAGCGTCCGTAATTGCTTTCATTTTAGCCATGTCGCGGCCTTCGCTGAAGTTTGGCACACATTCCACAACTTTCAGTGTCATGATTCCCTCCAAAAAACTGTCTGTAAGCGATCCAATCCACGCCAACTGTGAATTATATCCGCCGTTAACTCCCCAGAATAATTTCAATGCGCCTGTTTTGGGCGCGCCCCTCTTCAGTGTCATTGGAAACAAGGGGGTAATCGCTTCCAAACCCCTGAATTTTCATACTTGATTTTGGAACACCCAATTTAGCCAGCTCGTCATAAACCGATTTTGCCCTGTCCAGTGACAGCTCCAGATTGTAGTCGCGGCGCCCGACTGAATCCGAATGTCCGCATACATAAACATCTATCCCGTCAAAGTATTTCTTGAGCATATCCGCTTGTTTGGCGAGCAGTGGTTTGAAGTTCGGCTTGATCTCATATTTATTGAAATCAAAAGTAATCCCCTCGCCATAATCAAAAACTATAATCTTGGTAAGATTAAGAGCTTTAGCCATTTCAGACAGTTCGCGATCAAAAAATAAATTTACTTCAACTTCTTTTTCCGAGTAAATTTTTATACGTCTTTCCACAACTTCGGGCATATTTACAGCTTTGATATTATCAAGCAATAATTGATCAATAGAATGGACTTTCAGTTTGGTGGGGGTAATAGCTTTCATATCACCAAACAAGATTTCAACATTATTTGGAACAGATGTAATCATTACCGAAAAGGCATTTTCTGACGGCAAAGTTACAAGTTCAGGTTTAGGTGATTTTGGCTGTGGACAGGCTGCAAACAATGGTAGAAGAAAAATAAGAAACAAACCGCGCTTCACGTGTTCCTCTTACCAAGTTGAATTGCAACAGCGGTTTCAGAAACTACCGGTTCGCCATCCGCTGTAAGCGCTGGAGAAAATATCATTTTCATTCCGCAAGCAATGGCAATTTTTTCTTCGTCGGGATTTACATTCTTATCTAAAATTGAACACTCTAGGACCTTGCCATCCACGCCAATTTTTACTTTTGCGCGGTACAGTCTTCCGACAAATTCCAGCGGTATTGCAACATCCTCAGAAAACTTGCCTGTAAAAAAGGCTTGCTTAAACATTCTTGGGGGAATGACGGTGGTCGTGGGTACTGCTTTTGGGTCAACAGACTGTGATTGATTTACAAGGCTGGTACCGGTTTTTGGCTCTACATCTGTTTGTTGCGGCAAATCTGGATCATTAGCGAATGAATCAGTGTCATGTGATTTCACAATGGGGGGCTTCGTTTGTTCTAAGACCTTGAAATTTTTGTAATAAAAAATGCCTGCGGACGCTGTCACCAATACAAAAACAGCGACGGCTGTCAGTAATAAGGGCCTTTCTTTTATAGTCGTTATGTTTTCAGATGCGCGTGATATGGATGTTATTGCGGTTTCGTAAACGGTAACCGCATTTCC
>JAIRRD010000016.1 GCA_031256155.1 Holophagales bacterium | reverse complement strand
TTTAACTTATTGTAGTCAAACCGCTATGCCGGGATTCGCCTGCGAATCACGGCCGCTCATAGTCCATAGGCGAGCTTGGCTCGCCGTAAATGGACTATGAAAGCGAAAATTGCTATAGCAGGCTCTGGCGCAATTCGCTGTCATTCAACAAGTTACGAACTCTAGCTAGAGACGGCGGAGCGTCGGGAGCAGACGCAAAACTGGATTTTGCAAGTACCTCTTTTGACCGCAACTTGGCATCAAAAAAAAATATTTGCACCAAGATGCCATTTCGGGTATCCTGACAGTTCCAACTTAAGGAGTTGATTATGAGGACACTCAACACCGCAGCCATTATCGCTTTTGCCTACGCAGGACTCATGGCTCAGACACCAATCGGGAGTTACGCTCAGTTATTCAGTGAAGCTAAGCCGGAACTCGACAGCATGATGACTGCCATGCAGTACACGGAAGTTGTTGAAAAAGTTAAGGCAATTCTTCCAGATACCCTCCCCGCCTTTGAAAAAGACGCCCAAGACCCACAGCGCGGGTTTGAAAGCTATCTTGGACTAAACGCCATTATGTCTTTCAATATATATCTTGGCCGTGCATTGGTTATGAGCGGCGACTCTGAGGGAGCTCTTTCCAGCTTCAAAAAAGCTGAGGAAATCGCCAGCCAGAACGCCGTTGACATTGAAAGCATCGTTACTCCAATGATAGAAAATTGGACTACCGTCATTGAGGAAAATAAAAAGAATATGGAGAAAGCCTCTAAGGACTTAGAGGAAGCCGCTACAATTAAAAAAGATATTGAAGCTAAACCCGGAAAAAATAAGAAAGAAAAAGAGAAAAATGAAGAAACTTTGGCCAACTTGGGAAAAAATGTGGAAATAATAGAAAAAAACATGGCCGTTTGGGAAGAGAACTTGAAGAAAGGGCCTGATTCCATTGAGAAATTAACTGGAATGCTCAGCAGCGCAAAAGAAGACACAAAAAGATTTGAATCCATGATTTCGAGCCTGGCAAACGACCTGCAAGTTGAAAACGAAACAATAAACGACGAATCTAAAGGTAAAGAAGCCAAATACAAAGGTAACAAATCAAAATATGTTACTGACGCGGCGAACAGTGACGCAAACTATTATATAGATAAAGATAAAACGGTACCTAAAAGCCAGCCGGATAAAATCATGTTTTTGAATCGCCTGTTGTTCCTGGATCCCAAAAACACGGTTGCTAAGCACAAGCTCGACGTAGTTCTTGGCAAAGCCGAAGAACCTGCTAAAACCACTCGGCCCGCACCTAAAAGCCCCGCCAAGAAGTAGTCCGGCATGCGCAGTTTGCTGAGCGCCGTTAATACAACTATTACAATAGTAATTGCAGTAATTGCACTGCATATCAGTATTCCGGCGCTTGCTCAGAGTTTGCTGACACAGTGGAAAGATGTCAGACCCTTCTGGGAAGAGAGTTTGCAAGTTGGCGATGGACAAAAAGTGAGACAGGCGGCTGAAGCTCTGCTGAAAAAGCCTGATGTAATAATCGCTCAGTCAAATTACAACGAATTACACGCAAAAGTGGCAATTCTCGGTATTGCTGCAAGAGGTGCTGTTCTTGAGGGCGATTGGCTGGGAGCCGTATCGCTGTTGGAACAAGCCGCTTCAATCTCACAGACCAACTACACCGCCGCAAGTGAAACCTTATTGGAATTGCGCAGACAGCACGAAGCAAAAATTCTTGAGTGGAAGGAATTGATGCAACCGCAGGAAGAGCGACTGCGTTGGCTCAAAGACCAGCCCGGTCTCAGGAGTGAACAAATTGAACAGCAAGCTCAGGTTGAGTATTTTATTGTTGAACACAAAAACGCAGTCTCAAACAGTGAACAGGCAATTAAGGATATTGACGAGGTACTGTTCGTCTTAAAAACAGAGTATGAAACATGTGCCAAATCATTGCTTGAATGGAGTGATTTTATCCTCAAGGAGGGCATGGATATTCGGGAACTAGGTTCGCCGCAAAAATATGTAACCGAAAAACTTGCTCAGGTCAAAGGGGATGGCAACAGAACAAGCTTTGAGTGTATCTCCTATGCCAGACGCTTGCTGAAATTGGATCCGACAAATCAATCATGCCAACAATTTTTAACCACACATCTAAGCAAAGTAAAAAAGACGGAACCCCCGGCCAAGTCAAAATGAATGCGCCGCTATAGCAGTTCAACTTATAGCAGTGAACTGCTGTGTCATAGTTTGTTTATAAATGCTGATCGCGTATGGTTTGCAGGGGGTTTTGCCTGCCATTATAGTCAACGCCCTTGACAAACGGTACAGATAGGCAAGCACCGCCTACGCCTTCCATTCCGCTTCCCGCCGATGGCGGCTCGCTCCATTACCGGCGCAGTCTAGCGTATTCGCGCCGTTCTCATGGTAAGATATATTGACTTTTTAATAACTGTCCATAGAACCAGCTTGTTCTGGTTTTGAAGTACTTTGACTATAACGAGCAATACAAGCGAAAATAGCTATGAATGCCGCATGACACATACACCAGCAATCTGCCTTGGCGTTGACCCCGGTTCTCTCGCCTGCGGGTGGGCTGTTGTCTCTCGCCTTGGTTCCAGATTGGAATTATTGGATGCCGGTGTCATACGCAACCCCAGAGGCCAGGAATTTTATCAAAGGATTTTACAAATACATCAATCTCTGGGCGAGGTCATAACAAAGCACATACCTCAGTTTGTTGCCGTAGAAAGCCCTTTTGTTGAAAAAAACGCCGCTACGGCATTAAAACTGGGTCAAATCCGGGGCGGAATACTGCTAACCGCCGCTCTGCATGGTTTGTCTGTTGGCGATTACAACCCCATGCAAGTAAAAAAAGCCGTCAGCGGCTACGGCTGGGCCGCAAAAGAACAAGTTGGCCGAATGGTCATGACGCTATTGAACTTAAAAGAGCCGCTACCCGCAGATGCCGCAGATGCCGCAGCAGTTGCCATCGGGCATTTACTTGCCACAAGGAAGGTGTAGATAGCGGTTCCATCTCAAAATCGCGTAACGCGATTTTGAGATGGAAGGTTTTGGGGAGTTTTCAAATTTTTATTGTCGTTTTACTTGTGGAGCATAACAATGCTCCACAAGTAAAACGACGATAAACCGCTATTGGGTGCAGCGTAAGCTGAGGGAGATTTGCAAAACTACTTTTGGTGGTGGAACTCCAAGTACAAACAATGATGAATTTTGGGGTGGGGATGTTCCTTGGCTTCAAAGTTCAGAC
>JAIRRD010000006.1 GCA_031256155.1 Holophagales bacterium | reverse complement strand
TCCGTCATTTGAGACCGCGAGCCATCCTCGCCAACGCTCTTCCAGCCTGAAGCCTGAATGGCACCATCGGCGATTGACAATTCAGGATTGGGAACTATCAGTTCCTCGGCAAACTGCCGCTTAAAACCCAGCCCATCACATTCAGGACAAGCACCAAACGGACTGTTAAAGCTGAAAGAGCGCGGCTCAAGGTCGGGCAGGCCCAGCCCGAAGCGGCCGCAATTTTCATAGTTGCACGTAAGTTTAGACGACATCAGCCGCTCATCTCCGTCCATATCAACCAGCACTGAACCTTCGGCCAGACCACAAGCTATTTCTAGGCTATCCGCCAATCTTGAGCCAAGCGCCGATGTAACCTTGAGCCTGTCAACCACTACAGCAATAGTGTGTTTTTTTTGCTTATCCAGGTCTGGAATGCCATCCGTGAGGTCCAGCAGCCCGCCATTTACGTGTGCGCGGATATAGCCCCGCTTGAGCATGTCCTGAAGCAGTTTTTTATACTCACCCTTGCGCGAGCGAACTATGGGGGCGAGAATTTGCACCTTGGTTCCATCACCGCAGGTCAAAATCTGATCGGCCATTTCCTGAATAGTCTGACTGGAAATAGGCTTGCCGCAGGCCATACAGTGCGGTTTACCCGTTCTTGCGTACAGCAGACGCAAATAGTCATAAATTTCCGTAACCGTAGCGACGGTTGAACGCGGATTGCGGCTCGTAGTCTTCTGTTCAATCGAAATTGCAGGTGAAAGCCCCTCAATGCTGTCAACATCCGGTTTTTCCATCTGATCCAGAAACTGCCTGGCGTACGCGGAAAGGCTTTCCACATAGCGCCGCTGCCCCTCTGCGTAAAGCGTGTCAAACGCCAGACTCGACTTGCCAGACCCAGACAGTCCGGTAATCACTATCAACTTATTGCGCGGTATAACTAGGTCTATGTTTTTTAAGTTGTGTTCCCGTGCGCCCTTGATTGTGATGTAGTCCATATGAATCTTTACTTTACTGTTACCTAGATGCTACCTCACCTCATGTGTAAACATGCATGTGGAGTCTAGTATAATCCAAGTTATGGAAGTGGAATGCAACATTATTTTTCAACTCACCTAGAAAAACGAACAATCTAGGCGGCCTCCCTATTCACGCTTGTTTGCATGTGGTACATTAATATGCGGGTTACAGGCCAAAGTTTTTGACTGAAATTTATTTGAAATCACCTCGTTTGTATCATGCTTGGAGGACTTTTGAATTTGAACTGGATTAGGGATACTTGGGATTTTATAAACAAATTAACCAACCCTCAAATGCTGAACCAATTGGCGGGAAGCATGGGGATATGGCTCTACGTGTTGTTATTTACCATTGTTTTTGTGGAAACCGGACTTGTAATAATGCCCTTTTTGCCCGGCGACAGTCTGCTCTTTGCGGCGGGAGCTATTGGGGCGCTGAAGGGTAATCCGATAAATCTGCCTCTGTTGGGTGTATTACTGGCTATTGCCGCCATTTTGGGCGATATTGTCAATTACTCTGTAGGTCTTCGTGCGGGGTCGGCTGTATTTAACAGAGAAAACAGCAGGTGGTTCAACAAAAAACATCTGCTGGCCGCCCAGGCGTTTTATGAAAAACATGGCGGTAAGGCTATTATTATTGCTCGTTTCCTGCCCTTTGTACGCACATTTGCCCCATTTGTGGCTGGCATTGGGCGCATGTCGTACCCGCGCTTTGCGGTTTACAATGTAACGGGCGGAATACTTTGGGTATCACTGTTCATGGGAGCGGGAAGAGTGTTTGGCGGAATCCCGTGGGTACAAAAACATATTGAGTCATTGGTAATAGCTTTGATCGTAATACCGGGATTACCCGCTGTGTTCAAAGCAATACAGATGTGGCTCCAATCACGGCGCGGACGCGCTGTTTAATAGGAAACTTACTAACAATGGCCGTAAGACAAGTAATCACATGGGGAGACCCGAGACTTAAGAATAAGAATCGGGATGTTGAAGATTGGACACCGGAACTGGATCAACTGGTGGCGGATATGTTTGAAACAACAGCCTCACAGGAAGGTGCCGGTTTGGCTGCTCCGCAGGTGGGAATCAATATCAGGCTGGCTGTGGTGGATGTAAGTAGTGGTGCTGATCCGGCTCAGAAAGTTGTACTAATCAACCCTGAAATTATCAGGGAGGAAGGTGAGCAGATAGGTGAAGAGGGCTGTCTTTCCATCCCCGGCTTCACTGAAGTCTTGAAACGCCCAATGAAGGTATGGATAAAAAACAGGAAACCGAATGGCGACTGGGAAGAGCTGGAGGCCGAAGAGCTTCGGGCCAGAGCGTTCTGTCACGAAATAGACCATCTTCATGGCCGCCTCTTTGTGGAACATCTCGGCCCGGTCAAGCGAAACATCATTCAGAGAAAGTATCAAAAACAGCGCAGAGATTAGTTTAATGCTTCAAGCGAGAATCGCGTTTTTAGGTACGCCCGACCCTGCGGTACCGCCATTGCGCGCACTGGCGAAATCCTGCGGTGTCCAAGCTGTATTCTGCAATCCTGATCGTCCACAGGGGCGCGGGCGTATTATTGAGCCGCCTCCGGTCAAGCGGACTGCTATTGATCTGGGCCTGGAAATTCATCAGCCTGAGAAATGGCATACTGATGCCACAAAGTCGTTGTGGGAGTCATTAAAAATTGACATAGCTCTGGTGGTGGCGTATGGCCACATACTGCCCAACTGGATGATTGACAGTTGTAAACTGGGGGCCTGGAACCTGCATTTTTCTCTCCTGCCTCGCTGGCGGGGCGCTGCTCCTGTGAATCACGCAATCCTGGCCGGTGACACCGAAACGGGCGTGAGCCTGATGCAAATTGTCCCCGGATTAGACGCTGGACCGGTATTGGCGCAGAGCCGACGCCCCATAACTGTAGAGTCCACTGCTGACAGATTGCTTGCGGAATTAGCGGAAGATGCCGCCGAGTTGCTCAAAGCCAACTTGCCGAATGTACTTGGCGGCAAAATTTCTCTCACATCTCAGGATGAAACTTTGGTCACGCTGGCACCAAAGCTCAAAAAGGAGATGGCCAGGCTGGATTTGACCAAAGGAGCCGCAGAACTGCATCGTCAGGTCAGGGCGTTTCAGCCATGGCCCGGTGCGGAGTTTCAATTGGACAAAACCATTATTAAACTGCTGAAAGCGGGGGAAGTTTTCACTTCCGACAAATCGCCGGGAACGCTGCACTGGGATAAAAACAGTGTACTTCTGTCTGTTGGGGGCAGCAGTGCTATTGAGTTAATAACCCTGCAAAGGCCAGGTAAACCTGCCCAACCGGCCAGACAAGTCATGCAATTTTGGGGCGCTGAGGGCAGTATAGCGCTGGAGGTCTGATATGGACGCAAACCGCCGCATAGTCCTGGCCATTACAGGGGCTTCCGGTACCCCATTTGCAGCTGCGCTGCTAAGGCGCTTGATACTGGAACCAGCGGTTGAGCAAGTCCTGTTGCTTTCATCGCAAACGGGACGCAGATGTCTGATAGACGAAACGGGTGTCCGGCTGGAAGATCTGGCGAACCATACCGAAAGGGTTTGCCTGCTTGATGAGTGTGATCTCGGTGCGGAAATTTCCAGTGGAAGCGCGCGGCATAGAGGCATGGTTATTATTCCCTGTTCAGTCGGAACTCTGGGGCGCATAGCTTCGGGCACAAGCGATAACCTCATTGCAAGAGCGGCAGATGTCTGCCTGAAAGAGCGGCGTTCTCTGGTTCTGTGCGTCAGAGAAACCCCAGTTAATCGCATTCACCTGGAAAACATGCTAAGAGCCTATGAATCGGGTGCT